>DATLVV010000442.1:0-4518 GCA_035577165.1 Steroidobacteraceae bacterium
AGAAATGCATATGGGGCGACCAGCGCGCCCGCACTGACACCGGTGACGACGTCGAATACCGGTCGAGTACCGGCGCGGGTGAGACCGACGACGGCACCGGCCCCGAATGCGCCCCCTGCGCCGCCCCCGGAGAGCGCAAGAATCGTCAGAGGTCTTCCCGCGTGTGCGGCGCGGAGTTGCTCGGCCGCAATCATCGAAGATATCTCCGAGAATTGTTGATCGGAACCCAACGTGCGGAACGTCATGGGTCGTTCCGCAGGCGGTCGGCCGTCGACCGGGACTTTCGACTCGCTGAGTGCGAATCCGGCGCATCCTTGGAGCAAGAGCAAGCAGGCGACGCAGAACAGCACGATCGCGGGTGAGAGCTTGTACGGGAGGATCCGGCTGATACACGTGCGGCCATTTCTATACACCGCCGGCAACCCAGCAACGGTACTTAACAGCGACAGTACATCCATGACACGCACGCTGTAAGCGTAGGAGTCGCGGGTCTAACTTACTAGCCAATATCTTTCGATACGATCTATCGCTTACCACGATAATAAAAAGTGGGGAAGCGAGAGCCTCCGACGCCGTCGTGCAGCGGCAACTCTTCATCGTTTCCGACGATGGACCTCATCTAAAGATATAGGCTACCTGTTTGGAATTGTCGGCATTAACCTTTTCGGCATGAGGAAACTGCAACTATTCGGAGACTCTCGGCATGTCCCCGGGCAACGATCCGTGACCAAGCGATGAGCGAACAAAGGACGCGGATTCAGAGCCTGCGATGGCCGCTGATGTCATTGGCCATCCTCGCTGTCGGCGGCGGCGCCGCCTATTTCTATTTCACCGGCGGCCGCTATCAGAGTACCGATGACGCGTACGCTCAGGCCGCCACGGTTTCGATCAGCTCCAACGTCGCCGGGCGCGTCAGCGAGATCGAGGTGCGCGACAACGAATTCGTGCACCGCGGCGCGACGTTGTTTAAATTGGACGATGCGCCATACCGCATTGCCGTCAGCGACGCAGCGGCGCACCTGGCCGATACGCGGCTGCAAATCGAGTCGCTCAAGTCGACTTATCGGCAGCGACAGGTGGAACTGCAGGCGGCGCGTGATACGCAAGCCTACGCGCAGCAGCAGTTCGATCGTCAGACCCGGCTGCTCCGTTCCGGCATCGCGTCGCAGGCACAATTCGATCAGGCTGCCCATGCGCTCGATGCCGCGCGCCAACAAGTGGCCAACGTCCAGCAGCAGATCGGCGTGGCACTGGCCAACTTAGGAGGCGATCCGAACATCGCCCCGCAACGTCATCCTTTGGTCGCGCAGGCCCAAGCCGCGCTCGACCGCGCGCAGCTGAACCTATCCTATACGGTGATCAGCGCCCCAACCGATGGCGTGGTGGCCAAGGTGGAGCAGCTGCAAGTGGGCGACACCATTGCGGCATCCGCACCGGTATTCGCCCTGGTGTCGACCGGCGATGTCTGGATCGAGGCGAACTTCAAGGAAGTTCAGCTTGCGCGCATGCGGCCAGGTCAGGCGGCGACCGTCAAGATCGATCGATACCCGGGCAGAACATTTTCGGCCAAGGTCACCAGCGTAAGCCCCAGTACCGGTTCGCAATTCTCGCTGTTGCCGCCGGAGAACGCGACCGGCAATTGGGTGAAGGTCGTACAGCGCGTTCCAGTTCGTCTCCAACTGACTCAAACCGATGCAGAGTTTCCCCTGCAGGCGGGCCTAAGCGCCGATGTGACCGTCGATACGCGCGCAAGGGATGCGAAGTTGGCGGACGCGGTCGAATCCACCTCCGACGCCACGGCGGCGCCTTGAGCAACGCCGCAGCACAAACAGCCGAGATCGATGCTGCCCGCCGCACGCTCATCACGGTCTCGGTCATGCTGGCGTCGATCATGTCGGCGCTCGACACCACAATCGCCAACGTCGCGCTGCCTCGAATTCAAGGCTCGGTTTCGGCCACGCAGGACCAGATGGCATGGGTGCTGACTTCGTACATCGTCGCGGCGGCAATCATGACACCGTTGAGCGGCTGGCTCGCCGGCCAAATCGGCCGCAAGAAGGTGTTTCTGTATTCGGTCGCGGGCTTTACCGTGGCGTCCATGCTATGCGGGGTCGCGCAATCCTTGCCGCAGTTGGTCTTGGCGCGGACGATACAAGGGCTGTGTGGCGCGGCGCTGATCCCGCTGTCGCAAGCGGTGCTGCTCGACATCAATCCGCCGGAGCGTCACGCGCGCGCGATGGCTGTGTGGGTGATGGGCGCGACCTTGGGTCCCATCATCGGCCCCGCGCTCGGCGGCTGGTTGACCGAGGATTACAATTGGCGCTGGGTGTTCTATATCAACGTCCCGTTCGGGATCCTGGCATTCCTGGGTATCATGAGTTTTCTTCCGGAGGGCGCGATCCGCAAGTCGCGTTTCGACTTCTTCGGATTCACCGCGCTGAGTGTGGCGATAGCCTCCCTTCAAATCATGCTCGATCGCGGGCAATTGAAGGACTGGTTCAGCTCGACGGAAATCTGGGTCGAAGCGACCGTGGCGGCGGTGATGTTCTACCTATTTCTAATTCACATGCTGACGACCACCGGGCAGCGCTTCGTGAGCCCTGCGCTGTTCAAGGACCGAAATTTCCTCACGGGCAATGTCTTCATCTTTATCGTCGGCGCGGTTCTATACGCCACCTTGGCGCTGCTGCCGCCGCTGTTGCAGGATCTGCTCAAATATCCCGTCGTGACGACAGGTCTGGTGACTGCGCCGCGCGGGCTCGGTACCCTGGCCTCGATGTTCATCGTCGGACGCCTCATGGGCAAGGTTGATATCCGCCTGATCATCGGCACCGGCTTTGTGCTGGCTGCCGCATCCTCGTGGCAAATGACCGGCTTCGATGTGCAGATGGACTCGTCCATGGTGGTGTGGTCAGGCGTCTTGCAAGGACTCGGTACCGGCTTCGTATACGTACCGCTGGCCGCCGCAACGTTCGCGACGCTGACGCCGGAACTGCGCAATGAAGGGACGGCGATCTTTAGTCTCACCCGGAACCTCGGCAGCAGCATCGGTATTTCAGTCGTGAACACGCTGTTGACGCGCAACACGCAAATCATGCACGCGACGCTCGGCGAACACGTAAGTCGCTATAGCGCGATTCTGCGCGCGCAGATGCCGGACGGTTCGCCGAGCTTGCGCGCCGCAGCGGGATTGAACGCGACGGTGACGGAGCAGGCGGCCATGATTGCCTATAACAACGACTTCAGGCTGATGATGATGTTGAGCCTGGCGGCGGTCCCGATGGTTTTCCTGCTGCGCAAGGCCAGGAGCAGCGTTGCGCCGGTCAGCGTTGAATGAAGTCATGCAGGCCTCGTATGAAAGTTGAGTGTCTCCGCCAGCCGCGCACAGCGATCGCCCCGATGATGGCGTTGGCATTCGCCGTAAGTTTGGTAGGCTGCGCCGTGGGCCCCGACTTCGCGCGACCCACGCCGCCTGCGGCCGCACGGTATACGCGCGATACGCTTCGCGCCGAGGACGCCCCGCAGGGCGACAAGGTGCAACACATTGCCCTTGGCCGCGAGATCGAGGGCAATTGGTGGACTCTGTTCCGTTCCGATGCCATCGATGGGGTCGTCAAACAGGCGCTGGAGAACAACCGCAGCTTGACGGCATCCATGGCTACGCTCGCTCAGGCCCGGCAACTCGCGGTGGCGCAGAGGGGCTCGCTCTATCCGCACGTTGATTTGAGCGCCGGCGTCGGTCGTCAGCAGTACGGCGACCAGTTTCTGGGCGGATTTGCCATACCACCCTTTACCTATTTCGCCGTCGGACCCACCGTCAGCTACCCACTCGACTACACCGGAGGCGTTGCGCGCGGCGTGGAGCAGCGGTACGCGCTTGCTGAAGTAGAACAGCATCGGGTCGATGCGGCATATCTGGCGGTGTCCGGCCAGGCCGTCATGCAAACGCTCGAGATTGCCTCAGTCCGCGCGCAAATCGCGACGGTTGAAACCATCCTCGAGCAGGATCGCGATAATCTGCGGCTCGTGCAGAGTGCGTTCGACAATGGATCGGTGGCGCGCGCGGACGTCGTGAGCGCGCAGAGTCAGATTGCCAACGACATGACCTTGCTGCCGCCCCTGCGCCAGGATCTTGCCAAAGCGCGTCACGCTCTGTCGGTGATACTCGGGCGGACTCCGGCCGGCGAGTTGCCTGACGATGTGGATCTTGCGCAAATCACGCTGCCTTTACAGGTGCCGGTGAGTCTTCCCTCAGAACTTGCGCATCGCCGCCCCGACATTTTGGCCGCAGAGGCGCGGCTGCACGCGGCGACCAGCGCCGTGGGGGTTGCGCAATCCAATCTGTATCCGAAGATACAGCTAAGCGCGTATGTCGGACAGCAATCGCTCAAAGCAGGCCAGCTATTTGACCGTGCGAGCAATGCCTGGAGCATCATATCGGGTTTGACGGCGCCGATTTTCGACGGGGGAACGCTGCGCGCCGAGAAGCGCGCGGCGGTGGAGGCGATGCATGCAACC
>DATLVV010000443.1:0-2883 GCA_035577165.1 Steroidobacteraceae bacterium
ATGTCCTTAACCAGGACCTGAGCGTCGCCGTAGTCGACCTCGGAGCGCTGCGAATCGCAAACATCATTGGCGTCCGGCGCTAGATCGGCGTCGGATGTCCTCGCCTACCACCCAAGTGAGCCTTAGCTCCATCAACGAAGAGGGCTGCCCGCCCATGATCCTCGCACTCAAGGAGACCCGCATGACCACCGCCTCAGAGATCAACCAGGACCGCCGCCGCTTCCTCGCCGCAGCCGCCCTCGCGCTCACCGCTACCGAATTTGGCCTCAGCGCCGCCGCACAGGGGCAAAGCGGCGCGGAGCAATCGGGCGCAACGTCCGCCAAGGTCTCCAGCAGCCGCGCAAAGTTCGACAGCATCAAACAGATCGAAGCCGGCGGGCTGAGCCACGGCTACGCCGAAGCCGGTCCAGCCGATGGTCCCGCCGTCATCTTGCTGCACGGTTGGCCGTACGACATCCACAGCTATGTTGAAATCGCACCGCTGCTCGCCGCTGCCGGCCATCGCGTCATCGTGCCCTATGCGCGCGGTTACGGCAGCACTCGCTTCCTTGCCAACAGCACCGTCCGCAACGGCGAGCCTGCCGCGCTCGCCGTCGACCTGGTGGCGTTGTTAGATGCCCTCAAGATCGAGCAGCCCATCCTCGCCGGCTACGACTGGGGCGGGCGCACTGCCGCCATCATCGCCGCGTTATGGCCGCAGCGCTGCAAGGCCCTGGTCGCCGTCAGCGGCTACCTCATCAGCAGCGTCGAAGGCAACAAGGTACCGCTGCCACCTCCTGCCGAACTGCAATGGTGGTACCAGTTCTACTTCGCCACTGAGCGCGGCCGCGCCGGCTACGAGCGCTACCGCCACGACTTCAACAAATTGATCTGGCAGCTCGCCTCGCCGAAGTGGAACTTCGACGACGCCACTTATGATCGCAGCGCCGCCGCCTTCGACAACCCCGACCACGCCGCCATCGTCACCCAAGCCTACCGCTGGCGCCTGGGCCTCGCTGAAGGCGAGGGGCAGTACGCCGAGATCGAGCGAGAGCTCGCCGCGCTGCCCAGCATCAGCGTGCCCACCATCAGCATGGAAGGCGATGCCAATGGCGCCCCCCACCCGCCGCCCGAGGCCTACGCCAAGAAGTTCACGGGCAAATACGAGCATCGCCTGATCGAGGGCGGCATCGGTCACAACCTGCCGCAGGAAGCGCCGCAGGCCTTTGCCAAAGCGGTGATCGACGCCGCTCGTCTCTGACAGCGCCTATTTTTTGGCAATCTGGGCCTCGGTCGGATCACGTGCACGGCCAAGTCGGCCGCGGATCAGGTGGGGCTAAGGTGCCGGTACAGAATTATCGCAAAGATAATCGCGCCGAGCAGCGTCGCGACTGAGCCGGCTCCAGCCAGAGGAATGAATCCGCTATACCCCGCGTTGATGCCGGCGATGCCGACGAATAATAGCAACGCGCCAACGTTGGACACCCAGAAGTGCCATCGGGCCAAATGCGCCGCGGCTGCAGCCGGGAATTGCCGATAGATGAGCCCATATAAGGCGAACGACACCCAGCCGATGAGATTGATGTGCGCGTGCGCAGGGAAGAACTGATGATTCCCAGAGAGGCCCATTGCCAAGCCGAGAGCCACACCCACGATCAAATATAGTACCGAAATCTTCAGGAAACGAAGGTGAACATATGACATGAAAGATCCCAATTAGTGAGCGCTGTGTGATCCACTGCCGACCCGGAGCCGATGTTCTCAGCCCTTGACCGGTCGATGGATGGTATGTCTAGCCTGCATTTATGGGCTGGCGTGACGCCGGCCGATTTGCATTCTTGTAAGTTGGGCGTCGCGCCGATGCGGCCAAGGCCACGCGCCCATCTGGACGGATGACGCGATGAATTTCACGCGCCGCCTGTGCCGGGTCGAGTGCGAACATCAATCCTTCGCGACATAGGGCTTTGGTAATTCCAGCAGTGGTGTGATCGACATAGTCAGCGTGCTGAGCCCAAGCAGGCGCTACCGCCGACCACATTGCATGGATGTGGGCGCGCCGTTTATCAAGTGTAGGGTCGGTACGCGTGCTAGTTTCTTTGGAAGCAAATAACATATTCATAAGGGGTCTCGATTTGGTCAATGCTAAACTCAAATACACTGTGCGTGTATTCATTACACTACGAGTGTAGTTAAAATGACAAAGCCAGTCAATAGGACGCACAAGTACAATTCCGCGCACCGACGGGAGCAGGCCAATACAACGCGGCGCGACATCATGGATGCAGCACGGCGATTGCTTGAAAAGGACGGCTACACGGCGACGACCATGGCCGCCGTCGCCCGGGAGGCCGGTGTGGCACTCAAAACGGTCTACCTGTCCTTTGAAAATAAGAGCGGCCTGCTGAGTGCGCTCTGGGATGTGCTTTTGCGAGGCGGAGAAGATGCGCCGCCGGTGGCTCAGTTGGCTTGGTATCAAGCAGTGCTTGAGGAACCTGACCCCGAGCGCCAATTGCGCCTGAACGCACGCAATTCCACTGTTGTGAAGCAACGTCTCGGCGTGCTTATGGGGGTTATTCGTGACGCTGCACCCGCTGACCCCACGATTAATGCGTTATGGAAGCAGATCCAAGCGTCATTCTACGAAAACCAGCGCGTCATCGTGGCATCGATAGCGGCTAAAAAGGCACTCCGCGCCGGTCTCGATCTCGCTCGCGCTGCCGACATTCTCTGGACGCTGAATCACCCGGACCTTTGGCTACTACTTATTGGTCAGCGCGGCTGGTCGCCTAAGGATTACGAGCAATGGTTCGGAGACACCGCATGTGCGCAGATCCTGAAGCATGCGTAAATGCCAATTTTTCTGCCGATTCGTTTGCTTGATGCGGATAGCTGGCAAAACGCCGA
>DATLVV010000444.1:0-4468 GCA_035577165.1 Steroidobacteraceae bacterium
GCCTGAAAGGCCCGCTGCGCGGTGATCATGTTCACCAGTTGCGTCGTCAGGTCCACGTTGGAGCTTTCCAGCGCACCCGCTTGAATGCTGCCGAAACTCGCGGAGGTGGCGGCGCCCTGTACGGCCGTGCCCGAGGTGAAGGTCTCCGACCAATTCGTGTCGCCGAGCTGCTTCAACCCTTGCGGATTCGGAAAATTCGCGAGGGCGAGCTGTCCCAGCTGCGTGGTGCGGCCATTCGTATAGACCGCCGACACGATGCCCGCGGGATCGATCGACACCGTGCTGAGCTGGCCGGTGGTGAAACCGTTCTGGGTGATCGAGGTGACGCCGAACTGCGAACCGTACTGGGTGGTTGCGCCGAAATTGAAGTTCAAATTCATCGGCAGCGCGCCGCCCGGCGGATTGAAGCCGTTGAACGCCAGGGCGCCGCCCACCGGTGCAGTCACCGCGCCGGTGCTGGAGAAGGTCAGGGGTTGTGCGCCGCCGACCAGCGTGCCATTGACCGTCATATTGACGTTCCACTGATTGGGAACCGCCGTCTGCGTGAAATAGAAGGTCGCCGGGTATTGATTGCCCAGCGAGTCGTACACCGAGGTCGAGGTGGACTGGTTGTAGGTCTGCGAGTTGGTCGGATCGAAAGGCGCGACGGTCGGAACAGGTGAATTCGCCGGAAGGTTCAGAAGCACATTCCCGGCGCTGGTCGCCAAGGGTGCGCTCTGCGCCGTCTGCAAGTTCAGCGGCGTCAAGGTTCCCGTATTGAATCCGCCATTGACCAAGGGTGGATAGACCTGCAGCGTTTGGCCGGTGGAACTCACCACATTGCCGCTCTTGTCCTCGGCGAACTGACCGTTGCGTGTGTAGGAGTAGCCCTTCGCACTGTGCAAGGTAAAGAAGCCGTCGCCGCTGATCGCCAGGTCCAGGTTGGATGAGGACGAGGAGATGTTGCCCTGACTGAATTGCTGTGCGGTGGTGGCGAGCCGCACGCCCTGGCCGATGACCGAGGAGTTCAAGTTCGCCGCGCCCGCCGAATATACGTCCGCGAACTCCGCTCTGGAGTCCTTGAACCCGACCGTGTCGGCGTTCGCCACGTTGTTCGCGGTCACGTCCAAATCCGAACTGGCCGCGGTCAAACCCGATAATGCAATGCTGAATTGCGCCATTTTCTATGCTCCTGATTAATTTGAAATCTGTTGAACGCTGCTGAATGGCACGCTGCCGAGACCGCTGACGTTCAACGTAAGTCCTGTTGATCCCGCGCCCATGCTGACGCTCTCCACGGTGCCGTTGACCAATGTGGTCGCGGCCGTGCTGCCCTTGGTGGCCCCCGCGTACTGCGCACTCAAGGTGTAATTCCCAGCGGGAGCTTGAGAGCCATTGCCCTCCTTGCCGTCCCACGTAAAGCCGGTGAGGCCGGCGGACTGCGCCCCCAGATTGATTTGCCGCACCAGGGCGCCGCTCGAGTCGCTGATGCTGAGCAGAACCTGGGAACTGGTCTGCGGCACGGTGACGGCACCGGTCACGGTTCCGTTCGCGGTGAGCGCAGCCGTCCCGCTGTTCACCAGCGCTTGGTGTCCCAGCAGCGATGACGCCTGCAGCGCTTGACTGGAGGTGAGCGAATTCGAGAGCGAGCCGAATGAGGTGTTGAGCGAACTGATGCCCTGCACTTCACTGAGCTGCGCCAGCTGGTTCAAGAAGGTGTTGCTGTCGACCGGGCTCGTGGGATCCTGGTTTTTCAGCTGCGCCAGCATCAGTGTGAGGAAATCGGTTCCTCCCAACGTGGCGCCGCTGGTTATCGACCCCGAACCGCCGGCGGGCGCGGAACCGGTGCCGCCCACCGACCCGGCGCCAGTGCCGGTGCCGGTGCCGGTGCCAATGCCGGTCGTGGCGGCGGCGTGTGTTCCAATCATTGTCATGATCTATTCCTAGTGGCCCATCGAAATGGTTTTGAGCAGCAGGTCGCGGGCGGTGTTGATGGCTTCGATATTGGTGGCGAAGGAGCGGTTGGCCGAAATCATGTTGGTCATTTCTTCGATCGAATTGACGTTCGAACTGAATACATAGCCGTCCTTGTTGGCGAGCGGATTGTCCGGCTGGTAGCGCATCAGCGGCGGCGCCTTGCTTTCGACCACGCCGAGCACGCGCACACCCGCGGCGGAGTCCTGACCGTCGAATGTGCCATCCGCCGAATCCATCATGGCCTGGAACACCGGATGCCTGGCGCGGTAGACCTTGCTGGCATCGCCGCTCACGCTTTCGGCGTTGGCCAGGTTGCTGGCGGTGGTGTTCAACCGTATGGTCTGGGCGTTCAGGGCGCTTCCGGCCACGTTGAATACTTTGAACAAGGACATGGTTGCTTCCTCGAATGCTTACTGGCCGACGATGGCGAGCTGCATCTGCGCTATTTTCTGGTTGATGAACGTCAAGCTCGCCTGATAGCGGACGTTGTTCTCGGAGAACGCCGCCTGCTCCACCGGCATTTCGACGGTGTTGCCGTCGAGCGAGGCTTGATACGGATTGCGGTACTTCAATTCACCGGGCGCCCACTCGGCGTCGTCCAACGCGATGTGCCCGGCCTCGGTTGCCCGCAGCGGTATCGAGGCGCCGTCGGTGTGGGCCAGCACTTCGCTGAAATCGATGTCGCGGGCCTTGTAGTTCGGGGTATCGGCATTGGCAAGGTTTGTGGCCAATACGCCGATTCGCTGCCCGTGCAGCAGCAGCGCTTGCTCATGAATGCCGAAAATGTTGTCGAACATGCGGTTGATCTCCTTGCCGGATAGACAAAGCAAGAGCTGTGCCAAACTCCTGCGGCGTGGGTAATTCGTCGAGCGGGCGGCCAATTGGGCGAAATCCGCGATGCGAGCTTGATGGCCGGCGGTGATGCGAGCGGCAAGAACTTGCCGCGGGCGGCCGAAGCGGCAAACTCAAGATGCCGAGTCGCCGCCGGCGCCGCAGCGGCCCCGGGCTCTCAGTCATGGCACGCCGTTTGCAAGCTATGCATGATGATGCGCCCACCGCCAAAATACCGTCAGTGGATAGTCGGCAGTCTCGGCGCCTGTCTGTACGCGGCGGCCGCCTCGGTGCCGGGCGCCGCGCTGTCGGCCGCCGACCGGCAGGACATCCCGGCGCTTGAATCGATTGCGAAATCCGAAGCGATGCGGCAATTTCCGCCGCTCAGCGATCGCCAACGCTTCTTGATTGGTCCGATCGAGCCCAATCTTGAACTCGAGCGGTGCCGACTACCCGTGGCGGCGAGTCTGACATCGACGCACCACATGCAGGATCGCGCGACCATCGAACTTCGCTGCCAGGACCCCAAGTCCTGGCATATCTATGTGCAGGTCAGAGTCATCGGCACCTCGACCGTGGCCGTGGCGGCTCATGCGATTGTGATGGGCAGCGTCCTCAAGGCCGCGGACTTGCGCGTGGAGCAGCACGACATCACGGAACTGCCGCTGGGATTCCTGGACGACCCGAGCATCGCGGTCGGCCTGACCGCCAGCCGGCCGATCCCGGGCGGCGCTTTCATTACCAATCAACTATTGGTGGCCGCCAAGGCCGTACAGCGCGGCCAATCTGTGACGTTGGTCGCAGATGCGGGAGGCATGAGCGTACGCATGGCGGGCAAGGCCTTAAGCGATGGCCTTGTGAATCAACGGGTTAAGGTGGCAAACCTATCTTCGGGTAAAGTCGTGGAAGGAATTGCCCGATCCGAACAAGTCGTCGAAATAATCTTGCAATGACCCTTCAGTGATGCGCGTCACAGTCGATAACAACTCCACATGGTCGATGGAACGTTCGTTAAAGTTAATCCAAACCCTGACGATAACCCTGGCATGGACCGCTGCTGGTCCTAGGAGAGAACGGTGACTGACAAAATCGGTGCATATTCAACGGCTGAGCCGCTTGCGCCCATCAAGGGTTCGAGCAGCAACGGAGTTGTGACCGAGAAGTCGCAGGGCGAGACGTCGACCGCGAGCGGTTCCGCGCCGCAAACCGGCGACACCCTGACGCTGACCGACTCCGCCCGTTCACTGCAGAAGATCGAAGAGGCCGTCGCCAAGGCGCCGGTCGTCGACGCACAGAAAGTAGCTGCGGTAAAACAGGCCATTGGCTCCGGCACCTACAAGGTCGATGCAAATCGAGTCGCCGGCAAATTGTTGAAGTACGAGCGCGGGCTGCGTTAGTCACATGGATCAGGATGCGCGCCACCGTCTCGAGGATCTATTGGATCGCGAGATCGAGGCTGCGCGATCACTGGCAGTCACCCTGGCTGCGGAGCGCACTGCGCTCACCGGTGATTCGCCCAGCGCGGTTCAAATAATGGCGGCCGAAAAAACTCAGATCCTGGCGGCCCTTGAAAAGCTCGAAGCGGAACGCCGGTCCCTGTGCCCGACACCGATCCTTCCGGGCCTGGCAACCGTCGTCGAACGGTGGCGTGCCCTCATGGAACTGATGGCAGGCTGCCGTA
>DATLVV010000445.1:0-3622 GCA_035577165.1 Steroidobacteraceae bacterium
TGCTGCGTCGTAACTCATCACGCCGGTGGCGCGATTGGAGCGCTTGTCGTAGAGAATCTTTTGCACCAGCTGCCCGGTGAGCAGCGTCAAATTGCCGGTGGCGCGGGCCGCCGGCAGCGTGGAGCTCTGTGTGCTGAAATAGGCGCCGTAGGAACAGCCGCGCGCGCAGATGCTGCGGTTTTGGCAGACACCGCGGCCTTCCTTTGCTTCGGTCAGGTTGGCCACGCGGCCGATGATCAGCTTGCGGTCGGGCAGAGCCGCCTCGATCTTTCGCTTGGCATGCTGCTCCACCACGTTCAACTGCATCGGCGGCTGGAACTGGCCGTCCGGCAATTGCATCAATCCTTCCTGCGAGCCGGAGACGCCGATGAAGCGTTCCACATGGTCATACCAGGGCGCGATATCCGGATAGCGGATCGGCCAGTTGACGCCATGGCCGTCATGCCGATTGGCCGCAAAATCCAGATCGCTCCAGCGGTAGCTCTGCCGTCCCCACATCAACGAGCGCCCGCCGAGCTGATAGCCGCGGATCCAGTTGAAAGGCGCGTCCGGATCGGTTTGATAGGGATGCTCGCTGTCCTTGACGAAATGATCCTGCGTCCATTCGTCGAAGTGGCGCCCCTGGCTTTGCACGTGATAGTCGCGCTTGATGACCGAGGCATCGCCGAAGCCGTGGTACGGCATTTCCCACGGCGCTTTGTTCTCGTTGGTGTAATCCCGGATGTGCTCAATGGCGCGGCCGCGCTCGATCATCAGGACTTTCAGACCCTGCTGCGTCAGCTCCTTGGCCGCCCAACCGCCCGTGATACCGGAACCGATGACGATGGCGTCGAATTGTGTATTCATCTCAGAACTGCTGCCCGACCCAGTCATTGGAGGAGGCGCGGCTTGTTGGTGTGACCGGCACATCCGGATCAAACCGGCCCGGCACCGGTGAATACTGCAATTCCTGACTCGCACCGATCTGCGAGGTGTAGTAGCCCATGATCACGACCCGCTTTAGCCGGGGCCACACGGAAGTCTTGTCCTGATATGCGCCGGCATCGATGCCGGCGATGAGATTTTGCAACTCGTGCCGGTCCAGCTTGTGAACCTGCTTGCCGGCGGCCGTACCCAACTGTTCGCGCAAGCGCCCGATGTCGGCGGCCTCGGTGCCGGCCAGACCGTGGGCCAGCGCCAGAAAGAAGAACACCGGCACCCCCGCGCGCCGCGCGCCGGGCGTATCGGAATCCGGAATCACGATATCGCAGATTTGTTCGACGAAGTCGCGGCTTTCGGCGTCGGCGCCGGGCGGCGGCGCACCGGCCGGCAGGTCGCGCACTGCGGCCCATACCGCGCCCGCCGACAGCAAGGTACCGGCGCTGATCAGTAGTTCACGACGTTGCATTCAAACCGCCTCCCACTGGGCACCGCGCGCGGAACTCTTCACCGCCGCGCTGACGAATTGCATCCCGCGCAGCCCATCGCGCGCCGATGGGTAGTCGCGCAGCAGCGCCAGGCCCTCCCGGCGGCGGCGGATGTCGGCGATAAAACTACGGTAAATGGTCGCAAAGGCTTCCAGGTAACCTTCCGGATGACCGGCTGGTGTGCGCGTGACCGCACGCGCTGCCTCGCTCAAGTAACCGTTGGCGGTGCGCAGGATCTGCCGCGGCGCACTGTGCGGCTTGAAAATCAGCGTATTCGGGTCCTGCTGCGCCCATTCCAAGCCGCCGCGCGAACCATAGATGCGGATGGTGAGATTGTTCTCCTCGCCGCAAGCGATTTGTGAACACACCAACGTGCCCTTCGCACCGCCTTCCAGCCGCAGCAGGAGGTTGGCGTCATCGTCGAGTTCCCGTCCGGTGACGAAGGTTGATAAATCTGCGCATACGGACAGGATGGGCTTGCCGGTGATGAACTCCAGCAGATTAGCGGCGTGGGTGCCGATGTCGCCCACGCAGCAGCTAATACCCGCGCGCTTGGGATCGGTGCGCCAGGCGGCCTGTTTGTTGCCGCCCTGCTCCGCGCGGGTCATCAGCCAGTCCTGGTTGTATTCGACCAGCACCTTGCGCAGATCGCCGAGGACGCCCTGGCGCACCAGATCGCGCGCATGCCGCACCAGCGGATAGCCGGTGTAGTTGTGCGTCAACGCGAACAGCGGCGCGCCGCGTTCCACCAGATCGACGAACAACTGCGCCTCCGCCACTGAAAAAGCCAGCGGCTTGTCGCAAATGACGTGTGTGCCGGCGCTCAAGAAGGCCTTGGCCACCGGGAAATGCAGATGATTTGGAGTGGCGACGATGGCGAAGTCGATGCCATCGGAGCGTCGCGCCTCCTCGACGGCCATTTGCTCATATGAGCCGTACCAGCGGTCCAGGCACCAGGCGGCCGCGCTCTCGCGTGCGTTGGCGGGATCGGACGACATCGCGCCGGCCACCACCTGCGCTTCACCATCAAGCTCGGCGGCGATGCGGTGCACCGCGCCTATGAAGGCGCCGCGGCCGCCGCCGATGATGCCGGCACGCAGCCGGCGGCGTGGCTGTGCGCTCATGAGCGGTACGCCTCCCGCCCGGTTCCCTGTACCGGGATACGCTGCGCCTTGAGCACTTCCGACTGCAGCGCAAACATCGCGGCCGCCGCTGCGTCGATCGCCTTGGTGAAAGCCAGGGAGCCCTGCAGTATCGGCGCGAGCAGTCGCTTGTCCTGGGTGCGCGCCGCGGGATACTCGTGCTCGACCACCAGATAAGTCTTTGCCGGATCGATATCCAGCAGCTCGCGCGCCGCCAGTTGATGGTCCAGCCAGTCGACACTGCGGTTTTGCAGGTACGCCAGCGGATCGTGCCGGGCCGTGCCGGGGAGTTCATGCTCGCAAAGCACTGTCTGCTTCTTCCACGCGTTCACTTGATCGGCGGGAAGGCTGCTCGGTCTGCCCTCTTTCCAATCGCCGCGCTGCAGAGTCTGGCCGCCGTAACCCCACGCCGACACGCCGCGTGAGTCGACGACCTGACCTTTCACGTGGAAGCCGGCGATGAGGAAGCCATAACCCTGATCCTTGAGGTACTGAAAAATCGACCGCGAGTCCTGACCCATGAGAATGGCATGCGAGGGGTCGTAGTGGATGCGAAACTGATCGCCGACGCCATGCTTTTCGCAAATGCGATGCAGCGCGATCCAAGGTCCGGGTGCGTATGCGAGATTGTTGTGCCAACGGTCCAGCGTGGTCCAACCCGGCATCGGGCATTGTTCGACCCGGTAAGTCAGGCCGCGCGACTTGGCCTCGCGCAGCAGCGGCACGAATACTTCCTCGAACATGGCGAGGTTCTCGTCCATTTCAAGCTGTGGATTGCGGCCCACGAAACCGCACACCGCATCGGCGCCGAGCAGCACCGCGGCGTCGAACACGCGCAGCATGAAGTCGTGCTTGACCTGCCGCGCGGCACGGTCGGCGGCCAGCATGTTGTCGAAAAAGGCCAGATCCGACAGGCCGACACCCGTCTGCCGCATGGCAGCCGTCACGCGCGCGGCGCGCGGCTTGTCGAAGGGCTTGCGCAGATCCAGCGTATTGGCCACCGGATCGAGCATCGCCTCCGCCGGCACATCGCTGACACTGGGATGCAGCGCGGTCGACAATTGAATGTAGGGG
>DATLVV010000446.1:0-4793 GCA_035577165.1 Steroidobacteraceae bacterium
GACAGCAGGTGCAACGCCTTGCTGCGGCGCTTGTTGATCTCGTCCTGCTCGGAGATCAGATCGCGGACCATGCCGTAGCGGCGGTTTTCGCGGTCGATGTAGGCGGACTGCAGGACCAGCGGGCAGGCTGACTTGCCGCGGCGGTCGCGGAAACGGGATTTCTGGGGCGGGCTGAGGATGCCGGCGCGCGAATAGGTCGCCGACCACCAGGTGCCGCGCTGGATCCAATGGCATTGCACGACGCGGCATCGCTCGCGCTTGGTGTCGGTCCATGTGACGCTGCTGGGGCGATCGCCATACGAAGCGGCGCCGGAGACGTGCTCGAAGCTGTCGCCGATCACATCAGTTGCGTCGGGATAGAGCTCCTCGACCTGATCGCGGTCCATCCAGATGACGAGGCCGAGATAGCGGGCGTCGGCGAAGTCCACGGCGCGGGCGTGGGGGTCTTTCCAGATGCGCTCCCAGCCGATATGCGCATAGGTGATGTCGGCACCGCCCTTGCCGTCGTCCTCCAGGCCGATCTCGATGCCGCCAAAGCCCTCGATAAGCATATTTTCATAGACGGAGGAGCGGATCACCGAAAAGTCGTTGTCGTCTCCAATAAACCGCAGCGCCTGCGTCGCGGCGTCGGCGCGCTCCTCCTCGGTGGGGTCCCTTGGGAACGCCTTCGCGTCAGTTCTTGCTTTCCGTTCCATGCCGCAGAGCAGGGAAATTTTGCGGCGGCAGTAGTTGATCGTGATTTCCGGCTGGCCGCGCTTGCGCAGCGCCTCGCGTTCCGGCCCGGTCCACTGGTCGCCGTCCACGTAGGCCCGATCGCGCTCGGAAAGCTGCCGTTCGTCGTAACTGGCGGACTCGGCTTCTTCAAACCAACGCACCAGCTTGGTGTGCAGCGCGTCCTGGTCGCCGGCATAGTCCGCCTCCGGCGCCGACGCGGCGTCGGCCGCCTCCATCGGGAGCGCGCGGGTGGCGGTGTATGACAAACTGCGTCCTCCTGGCTAGGCTTCAGCCCGCTGCGGAGAGGGGCGGCGCATCGCGTCCTGCCGGTAAGTCTCAATGTGCGAGAGCGGCCGATGCCCTGGTTGGTGCCCGGGGAGCAGCGTCGGTGGTTGCGGGTTGGACTCCCGCCCGGCCCGCAGCCCTACAGGCCGCGGTCGTTCGGCTCCGCGTCGGTGATCGGCCCCATGGCATCCGCAGCCTTATCAGCCGCCGCCTCGAACGCCCCGGGGTCGCTATAGGCGGCAGGCGTGGCAACGGTGCCGCGCGCGATGGTGACGGCGGTTTCCACCAGGTGCAGGCGGCGGTCGAGCATGGCCAAACTTGCCACTGCCGCCGCGATCCGTTCGTCGCAGCGCGTCTCCAACTCGGTCATCCGGGTTTCGAGGCTGCGCAGCGCGCGGTCGCTGGTATCGCGCCACGCGTCGAGCGTGTTCTCGGCCGCGATCAGCCGGTGCTCGATCGCGTCGAGCCGGGCGGAGAGGCGCGTCACCTGTTCGGCCAGCGAATAGCGCAGCGCGTCCAGCCGGCGGTCGAAATCGTCGCTCAATGCAGGTACGGCCCCGCCCGGCCGAACAACTCCGACGCGATCCAAAAGGCGATGGCAGCCCAGCCGAGATGCGGGCGTGACACGGACGGCCAGTTCGCCGCCGCGCACACGGCACAGACGAAGGCGAACACCAGGAGCACGAGGCCGAGCATAGCTATCCTCCGCCGAGCCGACGCTTCAGAACGTAACGCTGGTATTGATAGTCGGCCGCGATCAACTCCCAGCCGTCCGCGCCGGCGGCGTTCAGCGTCGCAAGATTGTCGGCGACGATAGGCATCACGTCATACTCCCAGCCCTCGCGGACTATAGCAGGCGGCGGCTCGGGGCGGGACTGCGCCGCTTTCGCCATTCAGTTGCGCTCGCCGATGCGGAACGGGCGGCCCAGCAGCGGCGGGGGCGCCAGTTGCGGTGCGGCGCCATTGGTCGGCTTGGCGTCCGGCCGGTAGGCCGCCTCCAGCGCGTTCAGCGCCTCCAGCTTGGCCTCGATCGCCGCCAATTCGGCTTGCCGCGCCTGGATTGCGTGCCTCGTCCGGTCGCGCTTGCCGGCCAGCACATGGCGTTCGCGCTCGATCTGCGTCTGGAAACCGCGCGGACCTTGCGGTCCCGGCTTGACCCCGCCACGCTTTGCGGCCTCGCTGCCGATGTGCATGCCGCTGTGGCCCAGCGGGCGGCCGCAGTAGCACAGCGCGTTGGTCAGGATATGCGCCATCCGGCTGCCTCCTCATCTCCGCGCGCGAACGTCTCGGCCCAGGGGTCGCGCACTGTCGGCTTGGCCACGTCGCGTATCCAGACCCTTGCCGCGCAACTGTATCTACACTCGTCAGCCGCGTGGTCCTCGTTGTCGGTGTCAACGTCCTCGGGACGCGCCGCGTCATGCTGCAACGCTGGCAGCGTGCGGATCAGATCGCGGCACGTCGAGAACATCAGCATCATCGGCTTGCCGTCATGGTCACCGATCAACCGTTGCCGCACCAAGTCCCAGCCGCCGATCGCGCCGCGCCCTGACACTCGTTTGTTGTCAGCCGGTCGCCAATGAACGCCAGCGCCGCTCATCCGCATGGCGATGGACGGGCCGCCGTCCTCCGCGAAGATCGCCGGGTCGGCAACGCCCAACATCCCAGCCGGATCGTCCGCCTCCCGTGCCTTGATTCCGGCGGCGATGGCCTCCGCGGTCATCCGCAGGCCGACGTTCGGCTGCCCGGGCTGCATCCCATACCATTCTCGATAACGCACGATGCAGCCGCGGGCGATGTCCGGCAGCGATCCGTCCGATACCGCCCACCAGCCGACGCTGAACGGGCGGGCGCTGCCCCAGTCGAAGCTGCGGAACCGCGGCCAATGCCGCGGCAGCTCGCGCGGCGCGATGACGTGGCGAGGCATACTGAACTCGGGGAAGAACGCGCCGGAGACGACCGACCAGTCACCCTCCAGCCAGGCGCGGACCAACTCGGGCGAACCGGACGCCTTCAGCCGCTGCACATAGTCGGCGCCGAGATACACGTTATCGCCGACGCGGGACGGAATGTAGATGCGCTCCAGGCCAGTCTCATCGCGCAGCACCTGCCAGCCGAGTGGCGCGGGGTCGATGTAGCGGGCGCGCACCCATTGGTGCCCTGGACCGCCTGGATTGCCGGTCAGGCGCATTGCAACCGGAACGCCCGTGCCGGACCGTAGCGTAGCCATTAGCTTCATTATCGGACCAGGACTAGGGAAGTTGCCCACTTCTTCGACAAATATCCTGGAAAAACTTGCGCCCTGATATAGTTCCGCGTCCTTGTCCTGTTCCAAGTAAGCAAACGTCAGCCGCGCGAGACTCGGCAGCGTGATTCGCATCGGCTGGTAGGTGATGTGCGCGCCAAGCTTATTGAAGATGACCCGGGCGCGCTCGAATGTCTCCATCAGTTCCGTCCGCGACCGGCGCACCATTAGGCCGATGGCACCCGGACCATAAGTATCAGCGTGAATCGCCCAATCGCCTAATACCGCGTCTGTGTTATGTGTTGCGATCATCGTTCGGCCGACAAGATACAGGCCGTCCGGATGATCCACCCTTATGCAGCGCATCGGAACAGGCGCGATCTTTCGAACTGCTACGATATAGCGACGCGTCACAGTGTCCCGAAAGCCCTCCATCTTTTGCCGTGCCAGTTTCCTTGGCAGGCGAAAGGCCGCAAACGGCGCCATGAACTTGAGCACATAAGATGGCCGGCATACTTTGCCGCGCAGCCTTATCGGCTTCGTCCGCATCGTCGCCTTGATGCCCAGGGTTGAAATCAGATCATGAACGCCCTCAGCGAGTCGGCGATTGGATAGTCCGATCTCGATCTGCCCGCGGGCGTCGCAGTGCCCGTCGGTATCGAGCAGCCCTTGAAGGAGCGCGACACGTTGCGCAACGCTGCCTCTCAAATAGACCATGGGGATGTGCTTATCTTTCAGCACGCCAGTGGTTCGTAGATCGACCGTCAGCCCAGCGAACCGGATCACGACGAACGGCGACTTGTGTCTTGGGTTCGGTGTGGGATGCGCCGATCCGACCGGCAGGAACACAGCAATCTCTGCCATGTCGGCGGCGGCCATCCCAACGGTTCCGGTGTAACTGTTGCCGTCGCCCAGCCATACCCCGAGAAGATATGGCTCGATCGGAAGCGCCTGCTCGGGCAATTCAACCGGCGCAGTGACCGCTACCGAGTGATTTACCTCCCGGCCATCCTGAACCGTAAGGGTATCGCGAATTTGCTCCGTTGTTCTGATTCCGCCAGTCGGCGCCTCGATGGCCGCGCCACCTCGCTCACGATTGCGCTGTGACGGGTTGACCCAGGGCTTTACCGGGTTGGCGACCGCTCGCGACGGCCTGGATGCTCTGCGGCGCGCGCGCCATTCGGGATCTGACTTCGCGGCGGCGGTACGCTCTGCCTTGGTCATCGTGCGCCAGAGGTGATCGCCATCGGCCGGTATGATCTCGCCGGTGTCAAACTCGACTTCGTATGAGCGAGGCGCGTATTCGACCGGAGAAACCCACGTCACCCGCACAGGCTCACCGCGCGGCGAAAACACATAGTCGCCCGGCACCAACGTGCCCATCGTCTTGAAGCCGGACGGGTCAGTAGACAGTGGGACTGGTATAATCATTTCGATGATTATACGCTTTCCGCCTCCTCTAGCGCCACCAAAGAAACACTCAAACACTGGGCAATCGACGAACGCGGACTGAGGCCCGGGCTGCGGCTCCCATGCGGTCAGGACTTCTCGG
>DATLVV010000447.1:0-5822 GCA_035577165.1 Steroidobacteraceae bacterium
ACCGCGCCGCGCAATCCAAGTCACCATGGGAATCGCGTTGCTGATTGCCGGCATCGTATTCACCGCCATCAATCTGGGTGCGCTTCCCGGCGGCGGCACCGCGATGACCTTGGGGGGCTGGAAGTTCGGATTGGCGGTGGGAATCAACTTCGTGCTGGGTGCACTCATGAGCGCCGGCATCGGTCTGTATGCGCCGTGCATGGTGACGCTCGCTCTGCTCGGCATGCACCCGATCGCCGCATTCCCCATCATGATGGGTTCGTGCGCCCTGCTCCAACCCGTGGCCAGTCTGCGCTTTTTTCAAACCGGCAAGTTCGCGTGGGGTCCTTCCTTCGGACTCGCTTTCGGCGGCGTGATCGGCGTGCTCATTGCCGCCTACATCGTCAAGAGCCTGCCATTGATCGCGCTGCGTTGGCTGGTGATCGTGGTAATTGCCTATGCGGCCTTCGCCATGCTGCGCTCCGCGGTCCGAGCGGAGAATCAGCCGGCGGAACCGGCAGCTTCCTTGCGCAGCTTCAAGTCGTAGTACAAGGCTAGGTCTACGGCGCAATACAACGGGGCGAGCAACACGCCCGACGCCACACCAAGGACCTCAGAGACGATCAACGTTGCCGAGCCGCCGGCGCCCAAGCCCAGGGCGACCAGGCCCGTGACCAGCAGGACGGCAAAATACGCGACCACCGCAATGACGAAGTTATAGGAGATCAACGTCGCGACCCGCCACCAATGACCCTTGATCAGCCCGCGGCTGCCGGCCATCGACTGCGAGATGCTCGCGTCCTCGACGATCAGAACGATGAATGCCAGCGACAAAGTGCCGGCCCAATAGAACCCGGGCACCAGCAGCAAGAGGAGTCCGAGAACTACGATGCAGGCAATCAGCACTCCAAGCCCGATGGCTCTCGGCAATTTGCCAAGACCCAATCTGACCGCCGCGCCGGTCGATATCTCCCATGCGGTGGCAACCCCATTGATATTGGCAACGAGTGCCGCGTAGAAAATCAGGTAGGCGGGAATCGCGATCAAGGTCAACAGCCACACCGCCGGCGGCACATGCAAGGCAGCCAGAGGATTCTGCATCAAAGTGAACGGATCCTGCATGCTGTCCGCCGCCGCCGGCATGACCTGCATCTGCCAAACAAGAGAAGGGATCGTCGTAGTGAGGTCAAAGGCGAGAGCGAGCAGCCACACGCCCGGCCCGAAATTGCGATACATGCGGATCGCATCGTCAAAGACCCCGCCGATGCTCCGCGGCGCAGTTGGCTTTACATACATGAGCAAAGATTAGCACGCGCGCCCAATTACGCGCCGCGCTACACTGCTTTTCGACAGTTCGGCAATTGCGGGGCAGTGATGACTTTTAGCTATATCCGTTTTTTCGGTTTGGGTCTGTTCCTGACAACGGCGGCCGTGGTCGGCCACGCCAAGGACATCGTCATTCATGCCGGCATTCTGCTCGATGGGGTCGCCGATACGCCTCGAAGGCAGGTATCCATTCTGGTTCGGGACGATAAGATCCTGTCGGTAGAATCCGGATTCACGGCTCCCGCCGGCGCTGAGATCGTCGATCTGGCGAATGCCACGGTGATGCCCGGGTTCATAGACTGCCACGTTCATATTTCGTCCATGCTGCCGAGCCGCACCAACGCCACCGAGTATTGGCTGACCCACTCCGACATCGATCGAGCCCTGGACGCGGATGTGTTCGTCCGTCAGATGCTGCAACAGGGATTTACCAGTGCTCGCGACGTGGGCGGCGGCGATGATACGGTGTCGGTGCGCAACGCCATCAACGGCGGCAAGATCTCGGGACCGCGACTTTGGGTCTCCCTGGAGCCGCTCGGCCCGACCGCCGGGCACGGCGACCCTAAGAATGGCATGGACCCGGGTCTCGCGCACGCGGGTTGGGGTCGCGGCATCGTCGACTCCGCCGATCAAGCACGCCTGCGCGTCCGCGAACATCGGGGTCGTGGCGCGGATTTGATCAAACTCATGCCTTCGGGCGGCATCGCATCGACCGGGGATGACCCGCGCCAGCAACTCATGACCAACGAAGAAATACGCGTCGCTGTGGAAACTGCGCACTCGCTTGGCATGAAGGTGGCCGCGCACATCTATCCTGCCGAGGCGATCGAGAATGCCGTGCGCGCCGGCGTCGACTCCGTCGAGCATGGCTCCTTCGCGACCGCTCAGACCTTTGCATTGATGAAGGCACACGGTACCTATCTCGTGCCCACGCTCACGGTCTATGAAGTTTTCTATGCGGCCGCGCGCGATCGGCCGGAACTGTTGACCCCCGGCACGGCTCCCAAGGAATTGGCCAATGACTTGCTGCCCAAACGCAACTTGCCGCTGGCCGTTAAATCCGGCGTCAAGATCGCCTACGGTACCGATTTGGGGCAAGGCGACCACAGCATGGAATTCGGCCTGCTGATCGGCAATGGCATGACTCCCATTCAGGCGCTGTATGCGGCCACACGCAATGCCGCCGATTTGATCGGCGCCGCCGACCGCATCGGATCCGTGCAACCCGGCCGCTACGCTGATTTGGTCGCCGCCGCCGGCAATCCGCTCGACAATCCGGAGCAGTTCAGGCAGATCAGCTTCGTCATGAAGGGCGGCCGAATCTACCGGCGCAACGGCCTCGAAGCCGTTCCGCCGCAGAACTGACGTGCCTGTGAGATGGCGATCGAGTTGCGCACGGCCGTCAGCGCCGACATCCCGCAGATCGAGGCACTGATCGCGCGTTCCGCGCGTGGGCTCAGCACGGACGACTACCGGCCCTCGCAGATCGAAGCGGCCCTGCGCGGCGCCTTCGGGGTCGACACGCAATTGCTCGCCGACCGGACCTATTTCGTCGCCGATGAAGACTCTCGGATGGTCGGCTGCGGCGGCTGGAGCTTTCGCTCAACCCTGTTCGGCAGCGACCGTCAGGCCGGCCGGGATTCTTCCACCCTCGATCCGCGAACCCAGGCAGCGAAAATCCGTGCGTTCTTTGTCGATCCGGCTGCCGCACGTCGCGGAATCGGCTCGTTGCTGCTCGAGCGCTGCGA
Organism: Steroidobacteraceae bacterium; assembly: GCA_035577165.1. Lineage (GTDB taxonomy): Bacteria > Pseudomonadota > Gammaproteobacteria > Steroidobacterales > Steroidobacteraceae > Bog-1198. The sequence goes on from DATLVV010000447.1 coordinate 3,054, forward strand.
AGAAGAAGCACGTTTGCGGGGATTTCAGCGCGTCGAACTCATGGCGACGCTGCCCGGCGTCAAGCTCTATGCCGCCCGCGGCTATGTTGCGGCGGCCATGGTGCATTTCGACATGGGAGACGGAGAGAGCATCCAATTCGTTCCCATGAAGAAGACGCTAGTCGTGCCATAGACGCGCCCAGCCGGCATGTCCCAGTTTGCGCATCGTGCGGATGTTCCGGCGGTAAATCTCGTCCGCGTCGGGCACGGCGGCAATGGCGCGCTCGATACTGGCCTCACGCAAAAGATGCAGCATCGGATAGGGAGAGCGATTGGTGTAGTTTTCGATATCCTCGGCCTGCGTTCCCGCAAACCGATACTGCGGATGAAAGCTGGCGACCTGCAACTCACCCTCCAGGTCCAGCTCAACCACCGCAGCCTCGCAGACATCGAGGAAATCGTTGTACTCGAGGAAGTCCGTCAATACCCCTGGATGTATCAGGAGCGTGGTCTCGCATTGCAACGGATCTGCGGCGTGCAGGCCGATGAGCTCGGCACGAAGCTCTGTCAACAGCCCCGCAGCGGAAGTTTCCGAACTGACGCGAAAGCGCACGCGATTGCCGCGGTAGACGCTATCTGCAAATGGGCACAGATTGAGGCCAATGACCGACCGTTCCAACCAACGACGCGTCGCGGCAATGATTTCATCGGCGGTTATGACTAGTCCTCCGCAGCAGTGCCCAGTTTAAACGCACTCAATTCGAGTATCCTAATTACTCCCTCACTGGCTTCAACGCGAGAACTTGCCGATGGCTCAATCAATTCCCGCCACCCTGATCCCCGGAGATGGAATCGGTCCCGAAATTGTCGATGCCGCGGTCGCGGTCCTGTCCGCGCTCGGCGCGCCTTTCGAGTGGGAGCGGCATACAGCGGGCCTCGAGGGAGTCAAGACGGCGGGCGATCCGCTGCCGCCCGACACCATCGCCAGCATCAAGCGAACACGCCTGGCGTTGAAGGGCCCGCTCGAGACTCCGTCGGGAGGCGGCTACCGGTCCTCGAATGTGCGGCTGAGAGAGGAGTTCAAACTGTACGCAAACCTGCGGCCGGCGCGGACCCTGATTCCGGGCGGCCGCTTCGACAACATTGATCTGGTGGTGGTGCGCGAAAATCTGGAAGGCTTGTATGTCGGACACGAATATTACGTCCAAGTCGACGATGACCCGCACGCCGTCGCGGTGGCAACGGGGGTCAACACACGCCAGGGCAGCAGCCGCCTGTTGGAATTCGCCTTCAATCACGCCGTAGCCACCGGCCGCAAGAAAGTGGCCATCGTGCACAAGGCCAACATCATGAAGGTCTTGACCGGCATCTTCTTGGAAGCGGGTCAGGAGCTGTACGAACGCAAATACAAGGGCCGTTTCACCCTGGAGACCGTCATCATCGATGCCTGCGCGATGAAACTGGTGTTAAATCCCTGGCAATTCGACGTTCTGGTGACCACGAATCTATTCGGCGACATCCTGTCCGACCTGGTCGCCGGTCTGGTGGGCGGCCTGGGAATGACCCCCGGCGCCAATATCGGCACCGACGCCGCCATATTTGAGGCGGTGCATGGCTCGGCCCCCGACATTGCCGGCAAGGGAGTGGCGAACCCCACCGCGCTCTTGCTGGCGGCGGCGATGATGCTCGAACACTGCCACTTGCCGCACATGGCCGCGCGCCTGCGCACAGCCATCGATACGGTTCTGAATGTCGACAAGGCTCGCACCAGGGATTTGGGCGGGACCGCCGGCACGGCAGAATTTACCCGCGCGCTCGTCGAACGCATAGTTCATTCCTGAAGCTGCATCCGCGGCGCGCTCACCCCATGATTCCCGTCATATCGATCCGCAACGTCGTCAAATCCTATGCCTCGGGTTTCCAAGCCCTGAAGCTCATCAACCTGGAGATCGACAAGGGAGAAATATTCGCGCTTCTCGGCCCGAATGGTGCGGGTAAAACCACGCTGATCAACATCATTTGCGGCATCGTGACGCCGAGCGGCGGCAGCATCTCGGCGGACGGCCACGACATCGTGCGCGACTATCGCGCCGCTCGAACCAAAATTGGCCTGGTTCCCCAAGAATTGAGTACCGACGCATTCGAGACGGTCTGGGCGACGGTTTCTTTCAGCCGCGGACTGTTCGGCCGCGCACCCAACCCCGCCTTCATCGAAAAATTGCTGCGCGATCTATCGCTCTGGGACAAGCGCAGCAGCAAGATCATGACCTTGTCCGGCGGCATGAAGCGGCGGGTGATGATTGCCAAGGCCTTGTCGCACGAGCCTGAAATACTCTTCCTCGACGAGCCGACAGCGGGCGTGGACGTGGAGCTGCGCCGCGACATGTGGACTTTGGTGCGAGGTCTTCGTGACAGAGGCGTCACCATCATTCTCACGACGCATTACATTGAGGAAGCCGAGGAGATGGCGGATCGGATCGGCGTCATCAACAAGGGAGTCTTGATTCTGGTTGAGGAGAAGGCCGAGCTCATGAAAAAACTCGGCAAGAAGCACCTCACTCTGCATCTGCAGGAGCCGATCCGCAGGGTGCCGCCCGAACTCGAATCATGGGGCCTTGAATTGAAATCCGACGGCCATGATCTGGTGTACACCGTCGACGGTACCAACAGCATAGCCATTTCAGCCTTGCTCAATCGGATGAGCGAACTGTCCATCGTGGTCAAGGATCTGCAAATGCAGCAAAGCTCGCTCGAGGATATTTTCGTCAAGCTCGTGAGCGAGCCCGCATG
>DATLVV010000448.1:0-7183 GCA_035577165.1 Steroidobacteraceae bacterium
TTGCCGGAGATGAGCATTTCGACGCGGCGCAAGCTCAAATCGGGCGATGTACTGCTGTTGTGCACGGATGGTCTGTGGGCCAATTTGCGGGACCAGGATTTCGTGCGCTTCGCGCAGACCGTCGCCAAGCCCCTGCGTGAATCCTTGACGGATCTCGGTACCCAGGCCGTGGAGGCCTCGGCACCCTATAGCGACAACACCAGTGCCGCCGCGCTGCGCTGGCGGGCGGCGTGAACGTCCGGCCGAGCGGTCGGGCGGCCGATGAATTGCGCACCTTGAGTTTCGAGCGCGCCTACACCAAGCATGCGGAAGGCTCGGTCCTGGTGGGATTCGGCGCGACGCGGGTGCTGTGCACGGCCAGCATCGAAGACAGCGTACCCTCTTTCCTGCGCGGCCAGGCTCAGGGCTGGGTGACCGCGGAATACGGCATGCTGCCGCGCGCGACTCACACGCGCTCCGCACGCGAGGCGGCCCGCGGCAAGCAATCGGGGCGTACTCAGGAGATCCAGCGCCTCATCGGCCGCGCGCTGCGGGCGGTGGTCGACCTCAAGGGTCTGGGGGAGCGCACCGTAACCATCGATTGCGACGTGCTGCAGGCGGACGGCGGCACTCGTACGGCGGCGATCACCGGCGGCTTCGTGGCGCTCGCGGATGCCATCGACACTCTGCTCAAGAAGCGCACCATCAGCGCCAACCCGCTGCATGGTCAGGTGGCCGCCGTGTCCGTGGGCATCTACCGCGGCACGCCGGTGCTCGATCTGGACTATGCCGAGGACTCGAATGCGGAGACCGACATGAACGTGGTCATGAACAGCGGCGGCGGCTTCGTCGAAGTGCAGGGCACCGCCGAAGGTCACGCGTTTCGCCGCCATGAGCTCGATCAATTGCTGGATCTTGCCGCTTCCGGCATTGCGCGCCTGCATGCTGCCCAGCTTGCTGCCCGCGCCGGGAGCCTGTCTGAGGCTCCTTAAGCCGCTCATTGTCGCCACCCATAACCCGGGCAAGCTGCGTGAGTTCCGCGCCCTGCTCGCGGACCTGCCCTTCGATTTGCGCGGCTTGGGAGAGCTCGGCGTAGCGTCGCCCGAGGAGTCCGGCGCGACCTTTCTCGAGAACGCGCTGCTCAAGGCGCGGCATGCAGCGGGCGCCGCGGGCAATGTTGCGGCCATCGCGGACGACTCCGGACTCGAGGTCGACGCTCTTGGCGGTGCCCCGGGGATCTTCTCGGCCCGCTATGCCGGGCCCGACGCGAGCGATGCCGACAATAATGCAAAACTCATGAGTGCTCTTGCCGGCATACCCCGCGAGCAGCGCCGGGCGCGCTATCGATGCGTCCTGGTGTTCGTGCGCGACGCCGAGGATTCGGCGCCGCTGATCGCCGAGGGTGTCTGGCAGGGATTGCTGCTCGAGGCGCCGCTGGGCGCGGGCGGCTTCGGCTATGATCCCTATTTCTGGCTTGCGGAGCGTGGGTTGACCGCGGCGCAACTCGATCTTGCCGAGAAGAATCGGCTCAGTCATCGCGGCATCGCCATGCGCGCGCTGCGCGATCAACTGAGGGCGCGCGAACGGGCCGTGGCCGGCGCGGCCCCGGTGCAGCCATGACTACGCCGCCGCTTTCTTTGTACGTGCACATGCCCTGGTGCGTGCGCAAATGTCCGTACTGCGATTTCAATTCGCATCAATTGAAGTCGGCCGCGCCCGACGGTGGCTATATCGACGCACTGATTCGCGACTTCGACACGGAACTGTCCCGCGCGCAGGGCCGACGGATCGATACGGTGTTTTTTGGCGGCGGCACTCCCAGCTTGTTCCAGCCGGAGGATTTCAGCCGGCTGCTGGGCGCGCTGCGGCAGCGGGCCGCGTTCGCCGATGATGTGGAAGTCACCATGGAGGCAAATCCGGGCACGATCGAACGCGGCCGGTTCGAGGGATACCGCGAAGCCGGGATCAATCGAGTGTCGCTGGGTGCTCAGAGCTTCGGCCGGCACGCATTGGAACGCTTGGGCCGCATTCACTCGGCGGACGACACCCACCGCGCGGTGGCGGAACTCCGTGCGGCGAAGCTGGACAATTTCAATCTCGATTTGATGTATGCCCTGCCAGGGCAGTCGCTCGAGGAGGCCCTCGATGACGTGCGAATTGCCTGCCAGTTGGGGCCGGCGCACATCTCTTATTACCAGCTTACGCTCGAACCGGGGACGGTGTTTCACGCGCGGCCGCCGCAGTTGCCCGATGAAGATGTGGCTTGGCAGATGCAAACCGCGGGACAGAAGCTGCTGGCCGAAGCCGGCTTTGATCAATACGAAGTGTCGGCGTATGCGCGTCCTGGGAAGCGTTGCCGGCACAACATGAACTATTGGTTGTTCGGCGACTATTTGGGCCTGGGCGCCGGCGCACACGGAAAGCTCAGTTTTGCGCTCCCGCAGCGCATCCTGCGCACCACCAAACCCAAGCAGCCCCGCGAATATCAGGAGCAGATGCAGACACGGACGCAGGGGGTTGCCGGCGAGCCAGGACCCCCGATCGGCGGGGGCTCGTTCATTGCGGCCGGGGACTTGCCGTTCGAATTCATGCTGAATGCCCTGCGGCTCAACGAAGGCTTCAGCGTTCGCGATTATCGGCAGCGAACAGGTCTTGAATTAGAATCCCTGGAGGCCAAATTGGCCGATGCCCGTGGTCGGGGGCTGTTGGAGAGCCGCGAGGACGGGTGGCGGCCGACCGAGCTGGGACGGCGATTCCTAAATGACCTGCAGGCAAGTTTCCTCGCCTAGGCTTATGCACACCAGGGTCTAGGACCCGCACAAAGGGGTACCTACAGCACATTGCACCTGCAGTAGGTCAGATGCATATCGTAATCTATTGAAATATAATGTAAAAACCACTTGTCTATTTTTTGACCAAGTTAACAATTACTCGAATTTCTGCCCGCCCCATCAGCCGGCAGGGCCGCCATCCACAGACTTATCCACAGATATTGTGGACAAATCCGCAAGCGGCTGTCGCACAAGCCTTTATGTCAAAGATCTTGTGATGAAAGTGGCCAGCGGATAGAATGTTCGGCCCGGCTTTAGGTGTTGGCGGCTTAGCGCAGACTTGACGGCCGCGGGATTCAAGGCGTGGCGATGTGGCTGTTGCAAGCTCGTCGATTCTGCCGCCACTGACATATCGAGGTTCCCATGAAAGCCGGCATTCATCCCGAATACAAACTGATCGCGGTCACCTGTACCTGCGGCAATCAGTTCGAGACTCGCTCGACCATAGGCCAGGACCTGCAGGTCGAGGTGTGCTCCAATTGCCACCCGTTCTATACCGGCAAGCAGAAAATTGTGGATACCGGCGGCCGCGTCGATAAATTTCGCAAGAAATATGCGACGGCGGCGAAAGCCTAGACTCGCGGGTTTTTCCAAGTTGTTTCGTGCGCGCGGATGCCGAGACTGTCCGCGTGGCGTGATCGTGCGCGCATCAGATGCGCTCCCTTGATTCCGATGTTCGGCCGTGCAAGGCTGCGGAGTTGTGGCCAAATTCACTAGCATCCTGTCGGAAAGGCGCATGAGCACGAAATACGAACTCAAAAATCTCGCGACCGGCAAGACGAGTCAACTGAACGCCGTCTCGGGAACAATCGGGCCCGAGGCGCTCGACATTTCGAGCCTGACCAAGGAACAAGGGGTATTCACCTTCGACCCGGGCTTCATGGCCACGGCAAGCACCGAAAGCAAGATCACCTACATCGACGGCGACGCCGGCACGTTGTTGTATCGCGGCTATCCGGTGGAGCAGCTCGCCGAGAAATCAAGCTATCTCGAGGTGGCGAATCTGTTGATCAACGGCAGTCTGCCGACCAAGACGGAGCTGTGCGCCTTTCAGAATTCGATCACCCGGCACACCATGGTCAACGAGCAATTGCTGCGTTTTTTCCAGGGTTTTCATCACGACGCGCACCCCATGGCCATGGTATCCGCGGTGGTGGCCTCCATGGCCGCGTTCTATCACGACACCACCGACATCGAAGATCCGCGGCACCGCGAAATATTCTCGCACCGGATCATCGCGAAACTGCCGACGATCGCCGCCGCAGCCTACAAGCACACGCTCGGCCAGCCGTTCGTCTACCCACGCAACGATCTGCGCTACTGCGCGAACATGCTGAACATGTTTTTCGCCGTGCCGTGCGAGCCGTATGCCATCGATCCGGTCGCGGCGGAGGCGCTGGATTTGCTTTTCATTCTGCATGCGGATCACGAGCAAAACGCCAGCACCTCGACCGTGCGCCTGGCCGGCAGCACCGGCGCGAATCCCTATGCCGCCATTTCCGCCGGCGTCTCCGCTTTGTGGGGGCCCGCCCACGGCGGCGCCAACGAAGCGGTGCTCGATATGCTGGACGGCATCGGCTCGGTCGCCAACATCGATAAATTCCTCGTGCGCGTCAAGGACAAGACCGACCACGTGCGGCTGATGGGTTTCGGGCACCGCGTGTACAAGAACTTCGATCCGCGCGCCAAGATCATTCGCAGCATGTGCTACAGAGTTCTCGAGAAGCTCGGCAAAACCCACAATCCGTTGTTCGAATTGTCGCTCAAATTGGAGGAAATCGCGCTCAAGGACGAGTACTTCGTGTCGCGCAAGCTATATCCGAACGTGGACTTCTACTCCGGCATCATCTACAGCGCTCTTGGAATCCCGCGCTCCATGTTTACTGTGATGTTTGCGATCGCGCGCACCGCCGGCTGGGTGGCGCAATGGCAGGAGATGGTGTCTGACCCGCACATGAGAATCGGCCGGCCGCGCCAGCTCTACACAGGTCCTACGCAGCGAGACTACCGGCCCTTAGATAAGCGCTGAACCATGGCACCGCGATCTCACGCTGCCTTGGGCGCACTGGCGCTGCTGCTCTGCGGCGCCGCGAATGTGGCTCGGGGGGAGGCCTGCCCCAATGCGGCGGGACCGGTCGCCCTCGGCAGCGCGCAATGGAACGGCTGGGGCCGCGGTCCCGACAATACGCGATACCAGCCGGAGCCCGCGATTCGCGCCACCGACGTGGCGAAGCTCGCGCTGAAGTGGGCGTTCGGCTATCCGAACGGCAGCGAGTTCGGTCAGCCCACGGTGGCGGACGGCCGCCTTTTCGTCACCGGTTCCTCGGGACGCATCTACTCGCTCGATGCGAGAACCGGCTGCACCTATTGGAGCTACGACGCCGCGGCGGGCAGCAGAACTGCCATCACCATCGGTGAATTGGCCCGCGCCAAAGTGGCTGCGCTGCCGAAGCGATTGAAGCGCACCCTGGCGCACCTCGACGTCATCAAGGCGCCGAGCGCCGCCTTTTTCGGCGACGATACCGGCACGGTGTACGCGCTGGATGCACAGAAGGGAACGCTGCTGTGGAAGACCCAAGTGGACAATCACCCCATGGCGCGCATCGTGGGCGCCCCGACGCTGTCCAAGGACCGGTTGTACGTGACCGTATCCTCGACGGAGGACATTGCAGCCGCCAACCCGACCTATAGCTGCTGTACTTTTCGCGGCAGCGTGGCGGCGCTCGACATTGCCGGCGGCAGGATGGTGTGGAAGAGCTACACCGTGCTCGAAGAGCCGGTTCCGACCCGCAAGAACTCTGTCGGCATTCAGGAATTCGGCCCGGCGGGCGCTGCAATCTCCTCGTCGCCGACCGTGGACATCAAGCGCGAAGTGCTTTACGTCGCCACCGGCAGTTCTGCGACGGGCATCGAGCAGTCGCTGACCGATGCCGTCGCCGCCTTCGCACTCGCAGACGGCAAGCTGCGCTGGGTCAAACAACTGAGCCGCCCGGATGCGGGAACGTTCGGCAGCGGCTTCACGAGTTCCCCGATACTGCGGACACTGGCGACCGGCGCTCAAGTTCTATTGGCAGGACAAAAGTCCGGCATGGTCTACGGGCTTGATCCCGATCACGGCGGCGATACCTTGTGGCAGACCAAAGTCGCCGATTCAGGCGGCGTTGCCTGGGGAAGTGCCGCGGATTACCGCAGTATGTATGTCGCCACTTCCGGTCTGCTGGCGCCGTCCCCGATCGCCTCAGGGAGTCTGACGGCAGTCGATTTGAAGACCGGCAACGTGCGTTGGCATACGCCGTCGCCCCAACCGACCTGCAGTTGGGTCGATCCCAACTGCGCACACGGTCAAGCGCAGGCGGTCACCGTCATGCCGGGCAGCGCATTCTCCGGTTCCCTCGACGGCCATTTGCGCGCCTACTCGACCATCAACGGCAAGATATTGTGGGACTTCGACACAGCCAAGGATTATCAAACCAAGAACGGCGTCAAGGCGAGCGGCGGTGCTTTGGATCATGGTGGGGCGACGATCGTGAACGGCGTCGTCTATGTGAATTCCGGCAACGCCCTGCTCGCCTTCTCTGTCGACGGCAAATAGGACTCGAACGGCACCCATGACATCTTTTAATCGGCTTGCGCTGCTCTGCATTTGCTTGATCTGTGGTTTCAGCGTGGCGGGCGCACCCCGTGCGGAGGCTCGGGCGGCAGACGCCGACCGGACGCCGGCCATCGAGAATTCGGTGGTCAAGGTCTTCGCGACCCTGCGCTATCCCGATCCCTTCAAGCCCTGGTCCAAGCAAGCACCCAGCGAGGTGACCGCCTCGGGGGTGGTGATCGAAGGCAAGCGCATCCTGACCAATGCGCACGTGGTTCTTTACGCCAGCCAGGTGCAGATTCAAGCCAACGCGGCCGGCGACAAGGTACCGGCAACGGTGGTGGCCGTCGCACCGGGCATCGACCTGGCCATCCTGCAACTCGACGATGCGTCGTTCTTCGACACGCATCCGCCGGTGGCGCGCGCCAGCAAGCTGCCGCAGATCAAAGATGCGGTACTGGCCTATGGCTTCCCGACCGGCGGCAATTCGCTGTCCATCACCAAGGGCATCGTGTCGCGTATCGAATTCGTCGCCTACAACTATCCTGTGTCGGGGCTTCGCATCCAGGTGGATGCCGCCATCAATCCCGGCAACAGCGGCGGCCCGGCGATCGCCGGCGACAAGATGATCGGACTGGCATTCAGCAAATTGGGCGGCGACACCCAGAACATCGGCTACATCATTCCCAACGAAGAAGTCGATTTGTTCCTGAAAGATGTTGCCGACGGCAGTTACGACGGCAAGCCCGCCATGTACGACGAGCTGCAGACCCTGGAAAATCCG
>DATLVV010000449.1:0-17298 GCA_035577165.1 Steroidobacteraceae bacterium
GACGGGCGGCGCCGGAGCCGGCGCCGGAGTCGGAGCCGTCGTGGGCGGCACGCCGAGCTTGCGCTGCAGGGCGGACAGTTCGCTGTTGCGGATGTCGATCAATCGATGCGACTCGGCGAGCTGACCTTCCAAATCCTTGACGCGATCCTTGAGCGCCTGCGCTTCCGCGTTGGCTGCACTGGAATCGCCGCCGCCGGTCGCGCTGCCGCCGGAGCCCGGGGTGACGAGACGCAGGTGACCATTGCTGGGAGCGCCGCCCGTGCCGCGCCACTCGCTCATCTGGCGGTGAACTTCGTTGGTCGCTTCGGTTTGATTCTGCGCGGCAATTTCGTCCGCGCCGGGAATGCGCAGCACCGAGCCGCGCCGCAAAATATTGATATTCCCGCCGAACGCATCGGGATTCGCGCGGTACACCGCCATCATGGTCTGATCGACGCCCGTGGGGGAATCGCTGTGCAGGCTGCGCGCGATCTTGGTGAGCGTGTCGCCCTTGGCCACCCGATAACTGTTGCCGGTAATCGGCGTTGCCGCTTCCGACGGAGCTGCGGCAGTGGGCGCGGCAGTGGACGCGGCAGGGGCCGGGCTGCTAACCGGTGCGCGGCTGGCAGCCGGCGGAGTCACCACCGGCGCGGGCCGGTGCGGCGGCGCGGCGCTCGCGGGTGCAGTAACGGGAGTCGCGCTGTTCGCGCTCTCGCCCGGGGTATACACAGGCGGGTCCAGCAGCACCGTGTACTCGCGCATCAGCCGCCCACGCGACCAATTCACCTCGACCAAAAACGTCACGAAAGGCTCCGGGATCGCGTCGGTGGAACGCACCAGCAAGGCGTCGCGGCCATCTTTACCCTTGCCCACCTTGAAGGTCAGGGTCGACAGGAAGGGCGGTCGATCGATGCCATAGCGGGTGAAAGCCTCGCGGCTGGCAAGTTCGGCGCGCAGTGCGGTCAACTCATCCGGAGAGGACGCAATCAGATCGATCTCGGCCCTCATCGGCTCGTTGAGCGCCGAGTTCAAATGGATCTCACCCAAGCCCAGCGCCCAAGACATGGACGGCCACAAAAAGGAAGGGGACATCAGGCACGCCAGCAGCATCAGGCGACGCATCGTCACAGACATTTCTACTCCCAGGAATCTGGTAGGCAAGCGGGTAAAGTTCATTGTGCTATAGGAGCTTGGAATCGAATTCTCACTTGCCTTTTACATAAGCCAATAACTATAACTTACTGACGTCTATTTACCAAAATATAGGCCACCGAAACTGCGTTATGTGCCGCACATTTCCGAACATTATCGGCTACGACCCAAAAATTTAGAGCGCGGTCACGAGTCAAATCTGCCCGCAATCGGCCTACATATACCCTATCGGGTGCCGTTGCCAATGTGGCCGGCGTCGGGAATTCCGCGCTCGACTGCGCTTCGATCAGACTGATCCCGGTGCCGCGCTGCAGCACCGCTGCGGCATCAGCGACGCTCACCGGTCGGGAAAAGAGGGCATGGACCGCCAGGCTATGACCGAAGAACACCGGCACCCGGACCGCCGTCGCGTTGACCGCCAATTGCGGCAGGTCGAGTAGCCGTTTGCTCTCTTCCCAGAGACGCCGCTCCTCCCGGGACACACCGTCCTCGTCCAGGGTGTCGACTTGCGGAATCACATTGAAGGCGATCTGTCGGCCGAACGCCCGGCCCTTCGCCTTCTTGCCGCTCAGCATGGCCACCGTCTCGCCCGCGAGTTCATCCATGGCGCCGCGCCCACTGCCGGACACGGCTTGATAGGTCGCCACCTCGACGCGTTCGAGTCCCGCCATTGCATGCAGCGGTGCCAGCGCCGTGGCGAGCGCCACACTGGCGCTTCCCGGCAGGGCAATCAACCCCCGCTGCCCGACCGAATCCAAGGCCGCCGGGTTCACATCCGCCGCCACCAACGGCACGTCGGTGCGCGCACGGAAGGCCGGTGAGCCATCGATGACCCAGGCGTGCGCGGCCGCGGCCTCGGCATAGCGCTCCGAGAGCACAGCGCGGCCGCAGAAGAACGCCAGATCGACGCGCGAAAAATCGAAGGCGGCAACGTCGCTCACCGGCAGCGCCGCAGCCGCACCTTCCTCGCCCGATACCGGCCGGCCGACGTTGCGTTCGTCTTCGAGCGCATGCAATTCGGCGAACGCCATTTTTCGCGCGCGCAGTTCGTCGATCACCGCCTCGCCGATCAGGCTCGTGACGCCGACCACGGCGATGCGCAGGTTTGCAGCGGCGTTGTTCACGGGCGCGCTCACGAACGCCGCGTGATGTCGGGCGTGGAGCGCACCACATCTCCGCACTGCGCGCGGAACCGCAGGTAGTGGTCCATCAATACCAAGGCGAGCATGGCCTCGGCAATCGGCGTGGCGCGCATGCCGACGCAAGGATCATGCCGTCCCGTGGTGACGATCTCGACAGGATTGCCGTGCACGTCGATGGTGGCGCCCGGCACGGTGATGCTGGAGGTGGGCTTCAGCGCGAGGCTCACCACGATGTCCTGGCCCGAGGAGATGCCGCCGAGCACCCCGCCGGCATGATTGCTCTTGAAACCCCGCGGGGTCAGCTCGTCGCGATGCTCCGAGCCACGCTGTTCGACGGCGCCGAAGCCCGCGCCGATCTCCACACCCTTCACGGCATTGATGCCCATCATGGCGCTTGCCAGATCGGCGTCCAGCCGCTCGAACACCGGTTCGCCCAAGCCGGGGGGCACACCCTGGGCGATGACGGTAATTCGCGCGCCTATCGAGTCACCCTCCTCGCGAATGCGCCAGATGAACTCCTCGAGTTCCTTGACCCGGCTCGGATCCGGGCAGAAAAATGGATTGTCGTACGCGCTCGCCGGATCCACAGGCTCAAGCTTGAGAGGACCCAGTTGCGCAAGGTATCCGTGAATGTTGACCTGTAGCCGCTCCCGCAGGTATTTGCGCGCGACGGCGCCGGCCGCCACGCGCATCACGGTCTCGCGCGCCGAGGATCGGCCGCCGCCGCGATAGTCGCGAAAACCGTATTTCTGGTGGTAGGTGTAGTCCGCGTGGCCGGGGCGAAAGCGGTCCTTGATCTTTTCATAGTCGCGCGAACGCTGATCCTCGTTCGCGACCAGCAGGCCGATCGGCGTGCCGGTGGTTTTTCCCTCGAATACGCCGGACAAGATGCGCACCGTGTCGGGCTCGCGGCGCTGGCTGGTAAACTGCGAAGTTCCCGGACGGCGCCGCTCGACATCGGCTTGCAGGTCCGCTTCGGCAAGCTCCAACCCCGGCGGACAGCCGTCCACGACGCAGCCGAGCGCGGGGCCATGACTCTCCCCGAAGCTCGTCACGGTGAAAATGCGACCGAAGGTATTACCCGCCACCGCCGATTCTCCCTGTCCTCAAGCCGCCGCCTGCAGATCTTCCGCACGCAGCAAGAATACGCCGCCGCCGCCCATGGTAATCTCCGGCCACACAAACGGCATCCGAGCAAAGGCACGCAGCAGCGTGTCTTCGGTATTGCCGACTTCCACCACCAGAATGCCGTTGCGGCTCAGATGCCGTGATGCCGCGGCGAAAATCGCCCGCACCGAATCGAGGCCGTCGACGCCCGAGGCAAGCCCCACTCGCGGTTCATGGCCGTATTCGCGCGGCAAGGATCGCATTTCCGCGCGCCCGACATAGGGCGGATTGCTCACAATGATATCGTAACGGCATCCCTCCACGGCGTCGAAATGATCCGATTGCAGCATCCTGACACGCTCTTGCAGACTGAAGCGGCGCCGATTGCGGCGCGCGACTTGCAGCGCTGCGGCGGACACATCGACGGCATCCACCCGAGCTTTGGGAAAGGCCAGGGCGCACGCCAGCGCGATGGCGCCCGAGCCGGTCCCGACATCCAGAATCCGGCGCACGTGGCGCGCGTTCACCCAAGGCCGGAAACGCTGCAGAATGAGTTCGGCAATGGGCGATCGCGGCACCAGCACCCGTTCGTCCACATACAGTTCGAGGCCGGCAAAAAAAGACCGATGAGTGAGATAGGCGAGCGGAATGCGCTCCTTGATTCGGCGCTCGAGCAAGGCGTCGATCCGCGAGCGCCGGCGCGCCGGCAGAGGTTGGGAATACGCGCTCGAACCCAGGTCGTGCGCCAGCCCTGCGGCATGGAACACGAGTTCCGCAGCCTCGTCGCGCGCATTGTCGGTGCCATGGCCGAAGTGCACACGCGCGCGGCGCAGCTCGCGCGCGCACCGCTCGATGGCTGCACCCACGGTTTCAGCGGGCGTGTGTGATAATCGACGCATGAAACTTCATTCGAAATACCTGTCCTTTGCACTCATCTGCATCGTCGCCGTGGCGGGCATCGCCGCCGAGATGTGGTGGCGCCGCCCCGCGCCGGGCGCCCTATTGACCACCGGAAGTTTGCTCTCGCCCAGCCGCAAACTGCCGGATTTTAGCCTGATCGACCAACAAGGAAGGGTCTTCGGCGAGCCGAATCTACGCGGTCATTGGTCGCTGCTGTTCTTCGGCTACACGAATTGCCCCTACTTCTGCCCGACCACTCTCACCACCTTGGCCGCGATGCAGGCCCGCCTGCGTGCGGAGCACGCTGCGGTACTTCCACAAGTGATCTTCGTGTCGGTCGACGCCAAGCGCGATACGCCGGCGCAATTGGCGCGCTTCTTGCCGAATTTCGACCCCGGCTTCATCGGCGCCACCGCCGCCGACCAGCCAAGCATTGAAGCCGTCGCACGTAAACTGGGGGTGGCCGTGAATATCCTGCCGGCCGCCAACGGCAATTACGCCGTCGATCACACCAGCATCATGTTGGTGCTGAACCCCGACGCGCGCCTCACGGCCATCCTCACCGGGCCCTTCAGCGCGGACGCCTTGCGGACCGATTTTCAGCACATTGTGGCGGCGCCCAGCGCGCTCGCCGGACGCACATGACGCGGCTGTGGGTGTGGATTCAATATCTGCTGCCGCAGCACGGGCTTTCCCGACTGGTGCTGGCGGCGACCCGCGTGCGCACGCCATGGTTCAAGAATTGGACCATCCGCGGTTTTCTCAAACTTTACCGGGTCGCCATGGATGAGGCCGCCGAGACCGACCCCTACCGCTATGGCAGCTTCAACGAATTCTTTACCCGCGCCCTCAGGGAGGGTGCGCGCCCGATCGCACGCGACGAGCGTGCGATCGTGAGTCCGGCGGATGGCTGCATCAGCGAAGCGGGCAGCATCGACGGCGACCGCCTGCTGCAAGCGAAGGGGCGGCACTACCGGCTGGCGGAACTGCTCGCGGCGCAACCCTGGGCGAGCCGCTTCGAAGGCGGCTCGTTCGCGACAATTTATCTCGCCCCCTTCAATTATCACCGCGTGCACATGCCGCTGCGCGGTGAGCTCAAGGACACCGTGTACGTTCCCGGCCGGCTGTTCAGCGTGAACAACGCGACGGCACAGCATATTCCCCAATTATTCGCCCGCAACGAACGGATCCTGACCTTGTTCGACACCGCCTACGGTCAAATGGCCTTGGTGATGGTGGGTGCGCTCAACGTCGGCAGCATGGCCACCGTTTGGGCGGGCGACATCACCCCCGCCGCGCGGCGTGTGATCACCCGGCTGCCGGCAGACCCCACCACCCTGGAGAAAGGCGCGGAGCTGGGCCGCTTCAACATGGGCTCGACCGTGATTCTATTGTTCGAACCGAACCGCGCGCACTGGCACCCGCACCTCCGTGCCGGCCGCGAGGTGCGGCTCGGGCAATTTCTGGGCCTCATCGATGAGCGATGAGTGGCGGCCGACTGCAAGTCTCGGCGCCCTGAAGAGCCGTGCCGCCATGTTGGCGGCGGCGCGCGAATTCTTCGCCGAGCGCGGCGTGCTCGAAGTGGAAACCCCGGTATTGAGCGCCGCCGCCGTGAGCGATCCGCAGATCGAATCCATGACGACCCGGGTGGCCGGCATCGCGGCTCCGCTCTATCTGTGCACCTCGCCCGAATACGCCATGAAGCGCTTGCTGGCGGCGGGCAGCGGCGACATCTACCAGATCTGTCGGGTGTTTCGCGACGCCGAACGCGGCCGCTGGCACAACCCCGAATTCACTCTCCTCGAATGGTACCGTCTGGGATTCGACGACGCGGCGCTGATGAGCGAAGTCGAGGCGCTGATCGGAGGCCTGCTGGCGCCCCACCGCAAGCTCGAGCCGGCGGAACGCCTGAGCTATTCGGCTGCGCTACAGCGCCACGCGGGGGTCGACGCCCAGCATGCCAGCGAGCGCGATTTGACCGAGGCGGCGCGCAGCCACGGCATTGTGTGCCAGGCCGATCTTGACCGCGATGCCAAGCTCGACCTGCTGATGGGCTTGGTCGTCGGGCCGCGCCTCGGGACCGAACGGCCGTGCTTCATCTGCGACTACCCCGCCTCGCAGGCGGCTCTCGCGCGTTTGAAGCCGGGCTCGCCGCCGGTCGCGGCGCGCTTCGAGTTGTATCTGGACGGTGTGGAACTGGCGAACGGCTTTCACGAACTTAGCCAGAGCGTCGAGCAGCGCGCACGCTTTGTGCAGGATCTGCGCCTGCGGCGCGCCCGCGGCCAGGTCCAGCCGCCGCTGGATGAGCGCTTGCTGGCGGCCCTGGCAGCGGGACTGCCCGATTGCGCCGGGGTTGCCTTAGGGTTCGATCGCTTGGCGGCGATCGCATTGGCGGCGCCACGGCTTGCCGATGCCATGGCCTTCACCATCGACAATGCCTAGTGGGGCCTGCGCGGCCGGCACTTGGCGGCGCTGATACCTAGTTCTTGCCGCGCGACAAGTACTCGCCGGTGCGGGTGTCGATGCGCAGGATCTCGCCTTCGTTGATGAACAACGGTACCCGCACCATCGCCCCAGTCTCCAGCTTGGCGGGTTTGGAGCCGCCGGTTGCGGTGTCGCCGCGCACCCCCGGATCGGTCTCGATGACCTTGAGTTCCATGTGCGCCGGCGGAGTGACCTGCAAAGGCACGCCGTTCCACAGGGTCACGACGCAGACCGTGCCGTCTTTCAGCCACTGAGCGCCCTCGCCCACCGCTTCCTTGGAGGCCGTCAGCTGCTCGAAGGTCTCGGGCGCCATGAAATGGAAGAAGTCTCCGTCGCTGTACAGATACTGCATATCCGTATCGACCACGTCGGCGGCCTCCACCGTGTCCCCTGACTTCCAGGTGCGCTCGATGGTGCGGCCGGTCTTCAGATTGCGCACCCGGACGCGGTTGAAGGCTTGACCCTTGCCCGGCTTGACCATTTCATTCTCGACGATGGCGTAGGGATCGCCGTCGATCAGGATCTTGAGACCGGACTTGAATTCGTTCGTGCTGTAGTTCGCCATCGAAGGCCTCGGCGTTGAAGGGCGCGTATCATAGCCGCAACCCCAGGCCTAAGCCAATTCGGCCTCAAGGGTTGACGCCGGTCCCAGAATCGACGGGACCCAGGTGCTACACTTTGCTCCTTTTTCGAGAGGATTCTAAGCCGTGACCGAACAGGGGGCCGTTCCAATGATCGTCATGACGAGGTCGCAGGACCACGTCGAAGCGATCAACAGCACGCTGCGCAAGGCCGGCCATCCGGTGCATTGCACATGGCTGCCGGACGCCCGCGACCTCGGGGATGCGATCACCCAGCTGAACCCCGAACTGCTGGTGGCTTTCATCGAGGAACTCGGCATCGACCTGGCCGCGCTCATGAAGGTCAAGCAGCAAAGCGCGCCCAATATGCCGGTGCTGATCATGCGCGAACACGTCGATGAGGCCGCGATCGCCGAGGCCATGCGCCTGGGCGCCCAGGATGTGGTGACGCTGGCCAACCGCAGCCGCCTGCAATTCGTCGCGGCCCGGGAGCTGCGTGCCCATCGCCTGGAGCGCGCCCTCTCCACCACCCTGTCCTCGGCCCGCGAGTACCGCGAGCAGCTGCAGAACTTTCTCGAAGGATCGGCCGACGCCATCACGCATGTGCAGGAAGGCATCATCGTCGATGCCAACCGCGCCTGGCTCGAACTGTTCGGCTATTCGGGCGACGACGCGCTTACCGGCACGCCGCTCATGGATCTGTTCGAGCAGGAAACCCATCCGGCACTCAAGGGTGCTTTGGTCGCGTGTCTGCAGGGCAAGTGGTCGGGCCATGGCCTCAAGGTGCAGGCGCTGCTGTCGGACGGCTCGAACCTCGCGCTGGAGCTGCTGCTCACCAAGGCCGACTACGAGAATGAGCCCGCCATCCGCATTGCGATATCGGCAGCGCACAAGAAGGATCACGATCTCGAGGTACAGCTCGCCGACGCGGTAAAAAACGACGCCACGACGCGCTTTCTGCAGCAGCGGTATTTGATAGCCGCGGTGCGCGAGCGCTGCCGCCTCGGCATGAAGGGCGGCGTGCGCCAATTCGCCCACGTCAAGCCGGACCGCTTCATTGAGATCCAGAACTCCATCGGCGTGCTGGCGAGCGAGGACTTCATGGCGCAGCTCGCCGAATTGCTGCGCGCGCAGCTGACCCCCACCGACATTTGCGGCCGCTTCGCCGGCAACGGCTTCTTGATCCTGCTGGAACGCGGCACGGCCAAGGACGTCGAGACCTGGGCCGAGAATGTCGTCAAGCGCGTGAACGAGCATATGTTCTCGATCGAGGAAAAAACCCTGTCGGCCACGGTCACCGTCGGCTTGGGACTGTTGCCCGCCGCCAACCCCGACGTCGGCGGCGCGATCACCGATGCGGTCAGCGCCACCCGCCGCGGCAGGGAGCTCGGCGGCAATCAGATGTACGTGGTGGACAAGGCCGACACCGACACCCGCGTGCAGGCCTACGACAGGATCTGGGTCAAGCACATCAAGAGCGCATTGATGGAAAATCGCTTCCGCTTGGTGCAGCAGCCGATCGCCAGCCTGCTCGGCGAAGACAAGGGCATGTTCGACGTGCTGGTGCGCATGCTGGACGAACAGGGCTCGGAAGTGCTGCCGGCGGAATTCATCGCGGCCGCCGAGCGCAACGATCTCATGAAGAACATCGATCGCTGGGTGATCGGCGCGTCGATGTCGTTCGCGGCCAATCGCAAGGCGGCCTGTATATTCGTGCGCATATCCAAGGACACGGTGCTCGACAAGAGCCTGCTCACCTGGCTCGAAACCCAGCTGCGGTCGCTGAAAATCGAACCGAAGCGGATTTGCATCCAGGTCACCGAGGACCTTGCCAATCAGTACGTGCGGCAAACCAAGGATCTGGCGGAAAACTTGCGCAAACTCGGCTTCCGATTCGCATTGGAGCACTTCGGCACCGGCCGCGACCCGTTGAAGCTGCTGACCGACATCGAAATGAACTTCATCAAGGTCGATGGTTCCCTGATGCAGGGTCTGTCGACCAACCAGATCCAGCAACAGCGGGTGAAGGGCCTGGTCGAGGCCGCCAAGCGCAAGGGCATCGAAACGGTCGCCGAGCGTGTCGAAGACGCCAACACCATGGCAGTGCTGTGGCAGCTCGGCATCGAGTTCATCCAGGGATACTTCGTCAATGCTCCCGAGGACGTGACCATGTCCTCCAGCGACCGACGCTGACCCGCGGACGCCTAGGCCGCCGACACTTCCAGCCGGTCGACCTGCTTGTAGGCGCGCGAGAACCGCTGGCGGCGCTGGCCCTTCTTGTCCTGGAACTGCTTGAGCTCGTCGAACTTCAGCTTCATCGGCGCGCTATTGCCGCTGTAGATCGTGAGCACCTCGCCGGGCGCGACCACTGCCATGGCCACCAGGTACTCGTCGCGGTCCGCGGATTTCCTGCCCGGAATGCCGAATAGGTTCTGGCCCTTGCCCGCGGTCATCTCTTCGATTTGCGCGGTCGGCAGCGCCAGCACTTCGCCGTCGTTATTGACGAAGATCGCGAGTGAGGTGCTTTGCGCAATTGGCTGCGCCGGCAGGACCCGCGCGTTCTCCGGCACCTTGAGTATCGACTTCCCCTTCTTGTTGCGGGCATACAGTTCGCGCAATTTGACGGTAAAGCCATAGCCCGCATCGCTCGCCAGCAGCCACACATCGTCAGGCTCGCCGATCAGCACCGCCGCAAACGTGGCGCCGTCCGGAGGATCCACGGTGCCGGACAGAGGCTCGCCGTAGCCGCGCGCCGCCGGCAGCTGATGCGCGTCCAGGCTGTACGCCCGGCCGGTCGAATCGATGAACACGGCCTGCTGCAGATTGCGGCCACGCGCGGCCGCCTGGAACTCATCGCCGCTCTTGTAGCTCAAGGCGCGCACGTCGATGTCGTGGCCCTTGGCGGCGCGCACCCAGCCCAGGCGTGAAAGCACCACGGTGGTCGGCTCGCTGGTGAGCAGTTCCGTCTCGGAAATGGCCTGCGCGGCCTCGCGCTCCACCAGTTTGGTGCGGCGCGCATCGCCGTACTCTTCGGCGTCTTCCAGCAATTCCTCGCGCACCAGCTTGGTGAGCCGCGCCTTGCTCTTCAAGATCCGCTCGATTTCATCGCGCTCCTCCGCGAGCTTCTTCTGCTCCTCGCGGATTTTCATTTCCTCGAGCTTCGCGAGCCGGCGCAGCTTGGTCTCCAGAATCTCCTCTGCCTGTTCATCCGACAGCTTGAAGCGCTTGATCAACGCCGGCTTCGGCTCCTCGACGGTGCGCACGATGCGGATCACCTCGTCGAGATTCAGGTACGCGATCAGCAAGCCGTCCAAAATATGCAGGCGCGCGGACAGCTTTTCGTGGCGAAATTTCAGCCGTTTGGTCACCGTGTCCTTGCGGAACTCGAGCCACTCGAGGAGCAGCGCCTTCAATCCCATGACGCGCGGGCGTCCGTCCAGCGCGATGACGTTCAGGTTGACGCGGTAGTTGCGCTCCAGATCCGTGGTCGCGAACAGATGCACCATCAGCGCCGTGGTGTCGACGCGGCTGGACTTCGGCACGATCACCAGGCGCGTCGGATTCTCATGATCCGATTCGTCGCGGATGTCCTCCACCATGGGCAGTTTCTTCTGCTGGATCTGCGCCGCTATCTGCTCCTGCACCTTGGCGCCCGACACCTGGAAGGGCAGCGCATCGATGACGATCTCCCCGTCCTCGATCTCGTAGGTGGCGCGCGCGCGGAAGCTGCCGCTGCCGGTCTCGTACATCTGCACCAGGTCGGCGCGCGAGGAGACAATTTCCCCGCCGGTGGGCAGATCCGGTCCTTTGACGTGCGCCATCAATTTGCGGGTGGTGAGGTCCGGATCATCGAGCAGCGCCACACAGGCACTCACCACTTCGCGCAAGTTGTGCGGCGGGATGTCGGTGGCCATGCCCACCGCGATCCCGGAGCCGCCGTTCAGCAACAAGTTGGGCACCCGCGCCGGCAGCATGGTCGGCTCATCCAGCGTGCCGTCGAAATTGGGCGCCCACTCGACCGTGCCCGAGCCCAGCTCCTGCAGCAGCAGCTCCGCATAGCGCGTGAGGCGCGACTCGGTATAGCGCATGGCGGCGAAGGATTTGGGATCGTCCGTCGATCCCCAGTTGCCCTGGCCGTCGACGATGGGATAGCGGTAGGAGAAATCCTGCGCCATGTGCACCATGGCTTCGTAGCAGGCCGAATCGCCGTGTGGGTGGAACTTGCCGATTACGTCGCCGACGGTGCGCGCCGATTTTTTGTGCTTGGAGCCGGCCGCCAGGCCGAGCTCGCTCATGGCGTAGACGATGCGCCGCTGCACCGGCTTCAACCCGTCGCCCAAGCTCGGCAGCGCACGGTCCAGGATGACGTACATGGAGTAGTCGAGGTAGGCGCTTTCTGCAAAGGCCTTGATGGGCCGGCGCTCGACGCCCTCAAAATTCAGTTCTTGGTCTTTCATGGTCAATCGCTACAGATGGGCGAGGTTGCCCTTGCTCTCCAGCCACTCGCGCCGATCGCCCGCGCGCTTCTTGGCGAGCAGCATGTCGAACAACTGGTCCGGACTGTCCTTGGCGTCGATGGTGAGTTGCACCAGGCGGCGCGTCTGCGGCGCCATGGTGGTTTCACGCAATTGGGTCGCGCTCATTTCACCGAGGCCCTTGAAGCGGGTCACCACAGCCTTGGTGCGCGAGTTCGCCTCGGCAATGCGTTTGAGCGCCTTCTCGCGCTCGGCTTCGTCGAGGGCATACACCACTTCCTTGCCGGCATCGATGCGAAACAACGGCGGCATGCAGACGTACACGTGCCCCGCCGTCACCAGCGGGCGGTAGTGGCGCAGGAACAATGCGCACAGCAAAGTCGCGATGTGCTGCCCGTCGCTGTCGGCGTCCGCCAGAATGCAGATCTTGTGGTAGCGCAGGCCCGATAAATCCGTGGTGGCGGGCTCCACGCCAATAGCGATGCTGATGTTGTGCACCTCCTGGGACTGCAGCACCTCGCCGGCATCCGACTCCCAGGTATTCAAGATCTTGCCGCGCAGCGGCATGATGGCCTGGGTGACGCGGTCGCGCGCCTGCTTGGCGGAACCTCCGGCCGAATCGCCTTCCACCAGAAACAGCTCGCCGCGCGCCGGATCCTGGCTCACGCAATCGGCAAGCTTGCCGGGCAACGCGGGACCGGCCACCACGCGCTTGCGCGCAACTTTCTGGCTGTCTTTGAAGCGCTGCTGCGCATTCGCGATGGCCAGCATGGCGATTTTTTCGCCTTGGTCGGGGTGCTGATTGAGCCACAGCGCGAACGCGTCCTTGATCACGCCCTGCACGATGCCGGCCGATTCGCGCGAGGACAGTTTTTCCTTCGTTTGGCCGGCGAACTGCGGCTCATGCATCTTCATGGACAGCACGAAGCTCACCCCGTCCCACACATCCTCCGGCGTCAGCTTCAAGCCGCGCGGCACCAAATTGCGGAACTCGCAGAACTCGCGCACGGCATCTGAGGCGCCGGTGCGCAGACCGTTCACGTGCGTGCCACCCTCGGTGGTGGGGATCAAATTAACGTAGCTTTCGGTCACCGGATGCTCGGACTCCATCACCCAGGCGAACGCCCAATCCAGGCCGCCGCCTTCGATGTCACGCTTGCCGTAGAAGGTCTCGGCCGGCAGCCACTCGCCCTTGCCGAGCTCCTCGGCGAGGTATTGGTGCAGGCCGCCGGTGTAGAACCACTCGTCCTTCTCCCCGGTGAGCTCATTGCTGAGCTTCACGCGCAGGTTGGGGCAGAGCACCGCCTTGGCGCGCAGCACCTGTTTGAGCTTCGGGACCGCAAACTTGTCGGAATCGAAATATTTCGGATCCGGCCAAAAGCGGATGGTGGTGCCGGTCCTGGACTTCGGCACATCGCCGACAACCTCCAGTTTCGATTTGGGTTTGCCGCCGGCGTAGCTCTGGTTGTATTCCTTGCCGCCGCGGCGCACCCAGACTTCGAGGTTCTTGGACAAGGCATTGACCACCGACACGCCCACCCCGTGCAAACCGCCGGAATGCTGATAGCTCTTGTCGTTGAATTTTCCGCCCGCGTGCAGGCGCGTGAGAATCAGCTCGACGCCGCTGATCTTCTCCTTCGGATGGATGTCGACCGGCATGCCCCGGCCGTTGTCCTCGACCTCGCAGGAGCCGTCCTTGTGCAGCGTGACATCGATGGCGTCGCAATAACCGTTGATGGCCTCGTCGACGCTGTTGTCGATGACCTCGTGCGCCAGATGATTGGGCCGCGTGGTGTCGGTGTACATGCCGGGACGCCGGCGAACCGGGTCCAAGCCGCTCAATACCTCGATGTCGGAGGCCGTGTAGGACGATGCCATCAATTACCCTCGTGAAGGCGGCGGAGTCTAGCATGCGACTCCACCGCTAATCAGCTGGCAGTCATCTCGCGATTCGGCTATGGTTCAAGAATCTATGGTAATCGCGAACTCTCAGAATCTGGTGCGCACCTTGCCGGTGCTCCCGCGGCCCTACGGCATACGCGTGCGTCTGAAGGCGGGCGATCCGTTTGCAAAATACCTCGGCGGCGACTGGCAGAAGACCCATTGGTTCTTTACCGCCGCGGAACGCGACCGGGTCCTCGAGGACATGTCGCGCAAGCACGAATATTCGCGTATCGGCGATCAGCCGGCGCTGGTGTTCGAGAAAGTCGAGAAACTCGCCGAAAGCCGCAACTTCTGAAGTCCGCGCAAAATCTCTTTCAAGGGGCCTCGCAATATCTTCTCCGGCGGGGCCGCCTCGGCCCCGTTGAAAAGGTGCGCCCCGCGCACTAAAAAGTCCGGCCCAGAAAAAGATAGTACGCCGCGGTGCCGCTCTGGTCGTAGCCGGTGCCCAGGTAGACGGGCCCGAGAAACGTGTCGAACGCCACGAATACCGATGCGTCCTTGCGTGCCGACGCGAAAGACACATCGCCTCGGTGCTCCCAGGTATTGCCGACCTCGAACGACATGCCGAGATAGGCGGGAAACTCGAAAAAACCCTCGCCGCCGCGGCTGATCTTGCGGAAGTAGATGGCACGGGCAATCGCATAGTGCGGACCGATCAATGACTCGGGCGGCAGGCCCGACAAATTGAGGAATCCGCCGAGCGAGTAGAGTTGCGGCAAATCCTTCGAGGTGAAGGTGCCGTCCAAGGTGGTGCCCGCCGAGGCCCACAGCAACAAGGTGTTGCGCCCTCGTGAGTGCGCCGTCAGCCAATCGGCCCGCACCTTGTCGGACGCGATATCCGCACCCAGATTGGTGCGGTTGGCGTCCCACTGCAGCGTGAACGTCTGGCCTTCGCGCGGGAAATGCACATTGTCCAGACGGTCGTAGCTGAACTTGAAGAAGTACTCGCCGAGGTTGTACTGCGGATCCACCAGGTCCGGGTCGCCCCAGCGCGCATGGGTCGCACCGGTGAGGCGGTGGTAGCCCACGCGAATCTCGCCCCAGCTGCCGAGATCGCGCCCGAAATCGATGTCGGCTTCCGCCTCACGGTCGCGAAAGCTCGCGATCTGCACATTGTTGCTGTAGATCGGCAGATCATGCGACTCGATGCGCGCGCTCGGCGCCACGAACCAGGTGCGCGACGCCGTGAGCGGCTGATAGAATTCGCTGAACACCTTCGGGTCGCTGCCGATCTGCACATCCGTCAGCAGTTCCGCGCCGAGCTGGTTGATTTCAGTCAATATGAATCGGGCCGCCGCGTTGTAGTGGCTGGTGCCCTGGAAATCGTCCTCCAGATTCAAGCCGAAGCGCAGGTAGTTCGGCCCCCAGGATTTGCGGCGTGCCCGCACTTCGATACCGGTATCCGTCTCGCCTGCGGCGCTGCCGGCCGCCGCCGTGCCGGTTGTTGCGGCGGCGCCAGCGGCTGCGGAGGCGCCAGCGGCTGCGGAGGCGCCCGCGGCTGCAGGCGAGCCGGCCGCTCCCGCGCTTGCCGCAGGCGCGGCGCCCGCGGCCGCAGAACTGCCCGCGGTGGCGGCGTATTCCCCGGTTCGCGGCTGCTCCACCAAGCTGTAGTCGAGGGTCTCGAAATTCCCCAAGCCGTATAGCTCAGTAATGCGCTTGCCCACCTGATCGAGGTCGAGCGGCTTTCCGACCAACGGCTGCATCTTCGCCATGATGGTTTTTTCATAGCGCTTGGACTGTTCATCGACGCGGACAAATTGGATCGGCGGCAACCCCGGCTCGCGCGATGACCGCCGCGCCAGATACTCCTGATACGCGGAGTCGCCGACGCTGTAGGCCGAGAGCCTTGCCACGGCGTCCCGCGCCGCGGCCTCGCCGCCGGCGATGACATTGCCGGGAACGGTAAAGTCTGTCGCGGTCACCGAGCCCAAGTTGGGCACGATCAACACGTCCCTCTCGCCCAGGCTGGCGCGCTGCCGGTCGGTGTCCTTGTGCAGCATGATCGCCAGCATCTGATTCGAGATCGACAACGCCGAATCGAGGGAGGCGCGCGCCTGCAATGGAAAACTCACATCGGACACGATGAGCACATCCGCGTGCATGGATCGCGCCACATTGATGGGTAGATTCTCCGCCAGTCCGCCGTCGACCAGCAGCCGGCCGTTCAACTCAACCGGGGCGAACACTCCCGGTGCCGACATGCTGGCGCGCATGGCGATGGCAAGGTCGCCTCTCTCGAGCAGCACGGCATTGCCCGTCTCCAAGTCGGTCGCGACCGCGCGGAATGGGGTCGGCAGCAAATCGAATTCCGTGCCGTTGTTGAACGGCAAGGTGAGCTGGCGCAGCGTCTCCTGCAGCTTCTGCCCCTGAATGAAACCCTTCGGCAACAGGATCTTCCCGTGCTTGAGGCCCAAGGGCAGCTGAACCAGAAAATTGCGATCGTCCTGCTTGCGCCTGAACGCCAGATCCTGGCGCGGCGGTGTATCCCGAAATGCTTCCTGCCAATCGAGCGATCGCATGGTGGCGTCGATTTGCTGTGCCGTCATGCCGCTGGCATAGAGTCCGCCGACGATGGCTCCCACGCTGGTGCCGGCGATGCAGTCGATGGGAATCTTCAGTTCCTCGAGAACCTTGAGGACGCCGATGTGCGCCATGCCGCGTGCGCCGCCGCCCGACAGCACCAGGCAGATGCGCGGACGGGTCGGAGGCGCATCGGCGTCGGCCCGTGATGCCGGCGGGCCGAGGCAACCTGCGCACAACGCCGCCGCCAATACGAGTCGTAAAGTGAGCTTCCCCATGCTGGGGAGCTAGTTTAGTTCACGACGTCGATACTGGTGGCGTTAAACACGTGGGTGGCTGGGTTGAACACGCCGTAGGCCACCAAATGATGTGCCGGAGTGGCCGCAACGATGGACTTGGGCAACTGCACCGCGTAGTCCGCGAAGCTGTTGAATTCAATGATGCTGACTGTGGCCGCCGCGCTGAGATTGCCGATGGCAAAGAGTGGCAGGAAGGTCGCCGGCAGGCCTGCAGGGGGTGCCGGCACCGCATAGGGAGCGATTTGGGGATTCACGGTCAGAGTCTTTATATCGATGGTTTCGGACCCAATGCGAATCACCGCGGACGTCAAAGCCGGATCGGCGAGGTCAATCGTCAACCCGGTGGAAGTCAGGGTGGCGAAAGGCGTCGTCGTCCCGGCGCTGGTCCAATCGACTTGCAGACGGGCCGCAGCCGACGACTCGGCATGAATGGCGCTGGCATTGAAATCCGGCGGTGCACTCCCGAACGGCGCAACGAGGCCGAAGATCTGCAGCGGACTACCCGCCGTCGTGCCGGCGGGCAGCGCGAGAGTGCCCGTATCCACCATATAGGTCGCCGGCGTCACGCCGGCGGGGCCATTGCCGGTGAAGTTATAGATACTGACGGGCCAATTCTCGATGGTCGCCAGGTCGAGTTCCGCGCTGCCCGAGGCGGAGGATACCAGCGGCCCGAACAGCTCCGTCGATTGCAGGCGCACCGAACCGGTATTGGTGG
>DATLVV010000450.1:0-9660 GCA_035577165.1 Steroidobacteraceae bacterium
GTCGCGAAATTGTGCGACGCGTTCCCTCACCAGCGTTTTGTCGACTACGTCATACCGGTACATGCTCCAACGATACGTCCGGTGCACCAAAGTGCGCCAATTACCGGAAAGCATGAGCTTATGACCGATATCATTGCAGCCGCGCGGCGGTTCCTGCGCCGGGCCCCTGAATCGCGTCTTCAGGCTCCCAAAAGCGTGATTCGCTCGGCAGAGAGAATTCGCGGTTGCGTGCAGCATCGCGGAGTCCATTGAGGGGTCCGCATTGGCAACAGATCTCACGGAAGTCACGGTCGCGCCGGACACTTTTCATGTCTCGGCCGAATCCTTGCTCATGATTGCCGATTTGCACGGCGCCCTCGCGCTCTGTCTGCATGACGAGGGCCGGGGTGTCGGCGGCCTGCTGCATTTGCCGTTCAAGGGCGGCACCGGCCGCCCCAGCGACGTCACGGACAACACCTTGAGTTCGGTACTGGTGGTACTCGACCGCTTCAAACGCGCCGTGCTCGGCAATGCGGCTCGCGGCGACGAGGTTCAGGCGCGCATTCTCGCGCATGCGTTGCCGCCGACCGATGCGGGCGAACCCAGCGCCTCCCTGGTCGATTTGATTCAGGCGGATCTCGCCGACGGTAAAATTGCCTGCGGTACGCAAACCACTCGCAGGACCGAGCCCGTGCGGGTGTGCTTTCAGCCGCTCGAGGGCCGCGTGTGGATCTGCGGACCGAATGACTTGCGCGCGGCCCCACGCCGCTCAGCGGGTTGACCGCCGACGATACCCGTCCTGGCAGGCTTCATTATAAGATCTTGGGATGCGAATCGTCGTGACCCTGGCGGTGCTTTGTATTACAGCGTGTGCGAGCGAACAGCTCGAACAGGGACCTCCCCCGGGCGTGGATTTCAGCGGCCATTGGAAACTCAACGAAGCGGATAGCGACGAACCGCAGCGCTTGATTCTGGCCCCCACCGATGTTCCCGGCACGAGCGGATCCGGAGGCGGCCAAGGGGGCCATCAGGGCGGCGGACGGGGCGGACCCGGGAACATGGGTCTTGGGGTGCCGGGCGGTCCGGTCATGCCTTCGTTGAGCGCACTGGGCGAAGGCCTGCGTTGGCCCGGCAAACAACTGGAAATCAAGCAAGTGGGCGGTGTCGTGGCCTTTACATCGGACGGTAACAGCGTGGTTTGCCAGCCGATGGATGAAAGAAAACCTCATGCGGGTGCCCCGCAGAACGGCGCCGCGGGGCATGGCACTCATGCTCGGTCGCGTGAGGTACCGCCGCCGCGATGTGGCTGGATCGAGAAAACTCTCATCGTGAAGAGCGGCGATCCTGACGATGATCGTCCACCGTTCGAGCAGCACTTCAGTTTGTCCGAAGACGGTCGGCGTCTGGTGGAAGTGGTGGACTTCAAGGGCGGCCGGTCCAGTGGTTTCACCATGTCGCGCGTCTGGGATCGCATCGGCTGAAATAAAAAAGCCGGGCAGTGCCCGGCTTTCAAGTCCCCATGCCTTTATTTGTGGCTTTCTTTTTCGCGCCCCGGCGATGATTGGTCTGTTTACTTCCCTTAGGTCCTATTGCGTTCGAGCAACACTCTAGCTCTGCGCAGTCGCCGAAGCTAGCCCAATTGCAAAGAAGTGTAAAAATTAATGTATCTTAAAAACAACATATGAAGATTGCCCAGGCGAGGGCCCGGCTCGAGGTCGGGCCACAACTTCGCGTATCCTTGACGCAACAAAACGCGCCTGCAGCATTCAAGGGAGACTGAAAGTCGTGGTCAAGGTCTCAAGGACATCCTCTTCGCCGATAACGGTCCGCACTCGCCGCGCCTACTTCGATTGCAAATTTGGGCAGCTGCATGTGCGCACAGCTTTTCCCACCACCGGCGGTTTCGACGAGCAGGTGACGTTGTTCTGCCTGCACGCCATCGATGCCTCGAGCCGCACATTCAGCCGGCTGCTGCCGGAACTCGCCGACGTTCGCTCCGTCTATGCGCCGGATCTGCCCGGCTTCGGCGAGTCGGACCCCTCTCCCGCGAGCAGTATCGCGGATGCCGCGATAGCGGTTTCCGACCTGGCCAATGGGTTGAGGCTGCGCCAGATCGACTTGTTTGGAATCCAATACGGCGCCGAAGCCGCCGTGGAACTCGCTGCCATGCGCCCGGAACTGGTGAGACGCCTGATATTGTCGGGCGTGCCGGCCTCGGAACGCCTGGCGCAGGTCAAACAGAGACATCGGATGGTCGATGTCGCACGCTACGGCAGCGATCCGTTCGGCACCGCCTCGCAGAAACTGGCGGATGAGATTGGCGCGTTCCTGCGCAGCGACGCCTAGACAGGTTCCTACCGGTGCGACTCAACAAGTACATCAGCGAGACCGGTGTCTGTTCGAGGCGTGAGGCGGACAAATGGATTGATGCGGGCCGCGTCACCTGCAACGGCCAGCGCGCCGCATTGGGCACCCGGGTTGCCGCGGGCGACGAGGTGCGCATCGACGGCCAACTGATCGGCGCCAAGAAGAAGCAGATTTACATTGCTCTCAACAAGCCGGCCGGCATCACCTGCACCACCGAAGCGCATGTCGAGGACAACATCATCGACCTGGTCGCGCACGCGGAACGTATCTTTCCGATCGGGCGGCTGGACAAGGACTCCGAAGGCCTGATTCTCCTGACGAACGACGGCGACATCGTCAACGAAATTCTGCGCTCGGAAAATAACCATGAGAAGGAATACATCGTGCGGGTGGATCGTCCCATCACCGATCTCGCCTTAAAAATGCTCGCCGGCGGCGTGAAAATCATGGGCGAGCTGACCAAGCCGTGCAAAGTCAGCCGTATCGATCCGGAATCGTTTCGCATGATTCTCACTCAAGGATTGAATCGGCAGATCCGCCGCATGTGTTCGGCGCTCGGCTACAGGGCGCAACGCCTGCAGCGCGTGCGGATCATGAATATTCACCTGGGAACCTTGAGTCCGGGGCAGTGGCGCTATCTGAGCGATGCCGAACTCGCCGGCCTGTTGCCGCGCTCCTAGACCGCGCGCAGCGCCGCCGCGGCGAGACCTTCGGACCATTGCCGTCCGCAGGTGACGCGCCAATCCGGGTCTTCTGCGTTGGTCGCCAGCCAGTGAAAGAAATCGTGATGCTGGTTGGTCCAATAGGCGTAGCTGTAGAGCATGCCTCCGGTGCTCGATTCGACGGTAAAGCGCCGGCGAAATCCGAAGCTTGCCAGGCCGCGCGTGCAGTTGATCCGGGGTGAGTTTTCCGCCAACGCATACTGGTTCGGACCGACCTGCAGTCGCAAGCGTCCGGCGTGACCATAGACACAAATATTGGGCTGCGAGACGCGGATCAATGCAATTCCGTGCAGCAGCAGCGGTGGATTGTCGCAGGCGGTCCAGGTGCCGCCGAGTGCATGCCAATGCAGCACCATGCTGCGGCGGCGGAAATCGAGCACCGGAATGGTGGCGGCGTGATCGGGGGCCATGCCCGCAGCATGCCGCATTCACGGCCTGTTGAAAATCTTCGCGCTTAAATCCTGGAGCCTGTCTGAGTATTCCCCGTGGCCGCGACCGTGACGGATTGGCCTTCAGTCGAGGCGGAGCCGACGAGGTTGGGTACAGCCCAATGAGGAGGCGACAACGACGAATGAAGGCCAATCCGTCCGGTCCCGGAGGGTTGACCGGGCGAGGGGCGTCTGCGGTGTTGCGCGGCTGGGGCGTAGCACGCACTACGCCCGGCGCCGCGCGCCTTGCATCCGCTCCCTCGCCCGGTCAACGCGGCTCACGCGGAATACTCAGACAGGCTCCTAAGGAGCCGCCGCGCGGCCGGGCGTGTCGGCGAACGCGGTTTGCACGGCGCTCGCAGTCAATAGCTGCGGTAGGACGACGGGTTCGGTGTAGCCGGGCTTGGAGTTGTACACCACATAGAGCGGAACTCCGGCGCGGCCGAATGCGGCCAGAGCCTTGGTGATGGCCGGATCGCGGTTGGTCCAGTCGCCCTTCATGAGTGTGACGCCCTTGCTGCGGAAAATCTCCTGCACCGCGGGGTCGGTAAATGCGTTGCGCTCATTGACCAGGCAGGTCAGACACCAGCTGGCGGTGAAATTCACCAACAACGGCCGCCCGGCGGTCGTGAGCTTGGCCACTTCCGCGGCATCGTACGGCTGCCACTCGTCCGCGGAACGCGTGCCGCCCGCGGAAGCGCTGGGCGACGCCGCGGCTACATCCGCGAAGCGCACCGGCAGTATGACCGCCAGCAGCACTGCAAACGCCGCCGTCACCAGCGCGGCCACGCGGGCCGTGTGGGAGCTCGACTTGGATTTCTGGTAGGCCCAAGCCGCCAGCGCAATGAGGATGGCGCCGGCCAGGGCCGCCCCCAAACCAAACGGCGATGTCTGCTGCGCCAGTACCCACAGCAGCCACGCGGCCGAAGCATAGATCGGGAACGCAAACAGCTGCTTGAGCGTATCCATCCAAGCGCCTGGTTTGGGCAGGGCGCTGCGCATCCAGGGTGCAAACGACAACAGCAGGAACGGCAGCGCGAGCCCGAATCCCAAAGCCGCAAAGATGCAAAGTGCGATGAACGTCGGCTGGGACAGCGCTGCACCGGCGGCCACGGCCATGTACGGGGCGGTACAGGGCGTTGCCACCAGGGTGGTCAGCACGCCGGTGAAGAACGAGGCGCGGAAGCTGTCGCCCTGAGTGAGGCCGTCGCCGATGCCCGCGAGCCCGCCGCCGATTTCGAACACCCCCGACAGATTCAGGCCCACTGCCAGCAACAAGTACACCAGCAAGGTGACGAACAGAGGCGATTGCAGTTGGAATCCCCAACCCACCTGTTCGCCACCGGCGCGAAGCGCCAACAACGTTCCCGCCAGGCATAGCATCGAACTGATCACCCCCGCGGCGAACGCGAGACCTTTCGCACGCACCGCCGCGGGATGCTTCTTCGCCTGCTCCACCAGGCCGAGGGCCTTGATCGACAGCACTGGAAATACGCAGGGCATCAGATTCAGAATCAAGCCGCCGAGAACCGCAAACAACAAAAGAACGGGCAGCGATTCAACGGCCTTCTCGCCGGCCGCCGGTGCGGGGCCGGCCGCCGATAGGGCAGCGGAGATCTCCATGGGCACCACGACCGAGTCGCTGCCGTTTTGCTCGGTCGCCAGCAGCACGCCGCGAACGGTGCCGGCTTTGGGCGGCTGATCGCCCAACTTCATGGCGAGTTCGAGGCTGCTCTTGCCGCGCGTCAGAGCTTGCGGGGCGGCGTATTCTATGCCGCCCTCATCATAGGGAAAGAACTCGAGAGCCTTGATCTGCGCCAGGGTGGCGCCCCACTCCTTGCCGAGAGTGACGATGAGCCGGCCGCCCGCGATGCGCGCCGTCGTCGCGGCCAATTGCGCGCTTGGTAACTCGGCGCGCGCCGCCGTGAACAGCGCGGCGTCCGTGGAGTCCACGGCACCGGCTTCGGCGCTCGCCGGCAACTTCAGCTGCAGATCGGCGTCCTCGGGTATGCACACGTCGGAACACACCAGCCAGCCGGCTTTCGCCGAGAGCGTGACGGGAGTGCCCGTCTTCAAGTCCTTGGGTGCGGTGATTTGCACCAAATGCACCGCATGCTTGGCGTAGCCGTAGTTCACCAGAGGAGGAATCTCGAAGCGATGCGGCGCGGCCCAGACGATGTCTCCCGCGGTGAATCCCGGCGGTAGCTGCCACTTGAGCGTGGTGGCCTGGCCGGAGTCGCCCGGGTTGCGCCAGTAGGTGTGCCAGCCGTCGCGGATATTGAGTTCCAGAGCGACCCAGATCGACTGGCCAGGACCGATCGCGCTCGCCTCGCTGACCAGGCGCGCTTTCACGTTGGCGGTGGCAACGCCGCTTCCCGAAAGAGCAAACGCCCCCGGCGAAGCCAACAACAGGCCGAACAGCCAAAACTTCGAGATGCGCATGCCCCTAGTTTACCCCCTTGAGTGGGGTAAAACGCCCCGGTTCCGCGGGGCTGTGGCGCATCTCACAGTATCGGCCAACCATACCGCTTCGTGGACGCTTGAGCTAATGTAGGTGTCCCTCAATGAAATAACCCATGCAAGAAAACTACGTAGATCGCATCCTCAAAGCCAAGGTATACGACGTCGCCGTCGAAACATCGCTGGAGTCCGCCCCGCGGCTGTCGCGCCGTTTGGACAACCGCATCCTGTTCAAACGTGAAGACCTTCAGCCGGTGTTTTCGTTCAAAATCCGCGGCGCCTACAACAAGATCGCGCAGCTCTCGCCGATCAGCGCGCAGCGCGGCGTGATTTGCGCCTCGGCCGGAAACCACGCCCAGGGGGTGGCGCTGGGGGCCCGCACGCGGGGAATTCCGGCAGTCATCGTCATGCCCCTGACCTCGCCCGACATCAAGGTGCAGGCGGTCGCCGACCTCGGCGGTGAAATCGTGCTGCACGGTGACGACTACGACCAGGCCTACGAGCACGCGCTCGAACTTGGACGGGCGCGCGGCTTGGTGTTCGTTCATCCCTTCGACGACCCCGATGTGATCGCCGGTCAAGGCACGATCGCCATGGAGATCCTGCGCCAGCATCACGGCGATGAGATCGACGCGATCTTCGTTCCGGTGGGCGGGGGCGGCCTGATTGCGGGGATCGGCGCCTACGCGAAGTCCCTGTATCCGCGCATCAAGATCATCGGCGTCGAGCCGGAAGACGCGGCCGGCATGCACGATTCGCTGCGGGCCGGGAAACGCGTCACGCTCGACCGGGTCGGCATGTTTGCCGACGGGGTCGCCGTGCGGCGCGTCGGCGAGGAGACGTTTCGCCTCGCGCGCCAATATGTGGATGAGATCATCCTGGTGACCACGGACCAAATCTGCGCAGCCATCCAGGATATTTTCCAGGACACGCGCTCCATCGCCGAGCCCGCCGGGGCGCTGGCGGTGGCGGGCATCAAGAAATACGTGGCGCGGGAAAATTGCACCGCGCGCACGCTGATCGCGATCAACGGCGGCGCCAACATGAATTTCGACCGGCTGCGATATGTGGCCGAGCGGGCGGATCTGGGCGCGCAACGCGAGGCGTTGTTCGCCGTGGAGATTCCCGAGGCGCCGGGATCGTTCCTGCGTTTCTGCGAACTGCTGGGCCGGCGCAGCGTCACGGAGTTCAATTACCGCTACGGCGACCTGCGGGCGGCGCAAATATTCGTCGGCCTCGGGCTCACGCAGGGCAAGCCCGAGCGCGACGAGGTGCTGCGCAGCATTGCGGCCGCCGGTTTTGCGGTGCGCGATATGACCGACAATGAAGTGGCCAAGCTGCACGTCCGCTACATGGTGGGCGGGCAGGCTCGCGACCTTGCCGACGAGCGGCTGTACCGGTTCGAGTTTCCCGAGCGTCCCGGGGCGCTGCTGAAGTTTCTGCAGGCCATCGGCAGCCAGTGGAACATCAGCCTGTTCCATTATCGCAATCATGGCTCGGACTATGGCCGCGTCCTTGCGGGCATCCAGGTTCCCCCGGACACGCGCACCGACTTCCTATTGCACCTCAACGAGCTGCACTACGCCTACACCGAAGAAACCGACAACCACGCCTACAAGATCTTCCTCGGTTAACGCGCCGTACTGGCGGTCTGCAGCGGCTCCGGCCGCATTCCCTTGAGCCAAATCTGCGCGCGGCGCACGACAGGATCGTCGGCGCCCCGCGCCTTCACTAGCACCGGCAGGGCGCCGTCGAGTTCATCCGCCGCTTCGTGCGGCTTGCCGAGATGCGCCAGTGCATAGGCGTGGATGGCGTGGGCCTGCGCCGTCGCCGGACTCGCAGGAGGGGAGGTCGCCGTCCAAATCTTGATGGACTGGTCGCTCATTGCCAGCGCCTCATCGGGCTTGCCGCGATCCACCAGCAGACGCGCAAAATGCATGAGTGCCGACGCACGATATTGGTGATTGGCGGGCAGCGATTTATCGTAGATGGCGAGCGCCTGGCGGAATTCGCTTTCAGCTGCCGCAAGTTTTCCCTGGTCATGAAGCAGCATCGCCAAACTCACGCGGGCGTAGCCAAGCTTGTAATGATCCGGCCCGTAAAGCGACAACGTCGTCGTCACCACGTCGCGCAGGATGGGCTCCGCCTCGGCCAATCGTTCCTCGCGTTGCAGCAGCAAACCGTAGTTGCCCTTGGCCGCCGCCGTTTGCGGATGGTGGTCGCCGTAGGCACGCTCCTGCCGTTGAATTGCATCGAGATAAAGCGACTCGGCGAGCTTGAGGTCGCCCATGTTCTGCGCGACCACGGCCAAATTGTGTAAATGCATGGCCACGCGAGGATGATTCTCGCCGAGCACACGTCGATCGACTTCCAACGCGCGCTTGTAAGTTTGCTCTGCGAGCCCCCATTGCTGCTCGCGTGAGTAAATCTGCGCGAGATCATCGAGCTCCGCAGACACATCGGTTTGCGGCGCGAGCGTCGTTTCCGAGATGGCAAGCGCGCGCTTGTACAAATCCTTGGACTCGGTGAATTGACCTTGCTGCTGCCGCAGCTTGCCCAGTGCCCACAAGGCGCTTCCCGATTCTTGACTGGCGGCGCCGAAGGTGTCCTGCGACAAACGCAGCGCCTCGCGCAGAGGCTGCTCCGCGCCGCTGAGATCGCCCGCGCCGATGCGCGCGCGGCCAAGTTCCAACAAGGTGTTAATGCGTGATCTGTCATGGGATGGCGGCTGCAGCGTCAGCGACTCGTTCAGTATCGGCAACGCATCTTGATACTGTCCGAGGCTGTCATACACCTCGCCCACCGTGGAAAGCAAGGCTGCCTTGGTCGCCGGCTGATTCTGTAGACCGGCCCGCAGACGCTTCGCGCCCGAGTCCAGCAGTTCACGGGCGGTGACCAAATTGCCGCGGTTCTCCTCCGGATCCGACAGCTTGAACAAATTCACCAGGAAGTTCGACACCTCTTCCGCGCGGGCACGCTCATGTTCGGCAAGTTCACGCTGCTCCGCTACGCGATCGCGCTCTGCTGCGATACGTCGGGATTGGACGTAGGTCGTGGTCGCGAAGGCCAGGATCAAGAATGCCGTTCCGGCCCCTGCCGTCACCGGCAACCAATGACGCCGGACGAATTTCGCGCTGCGGTAGGATAGGGTGTCGCGGCGTGCGATGACCGGCTTGCCGTCGAGATAACGCTGAATGTCGGCAGCCATTTGCTGTGACGACGAATAACGGCGCTCGGGCTCCTTGCGCATCGCCATGATGACGATATTGTCCAAATCACCGCGCAGCGTCCGACGCAGGCGATGGGCACTGGTACTGCGTGCGTCCGTGAGGCCGCGAGTTTCCTCCGAGGAATCCGGCCCCACCGTTTGGCTTGGCAGCGGCGGGTCCTTCTCGCAAATCGCGCGCTCGATGTCCGTGAGACGCATGGATGGTATGACGAAAGGCCCGGTTCCCGTCAGCAACTTGTAGAGCAGCACGCCCAGCACGTAGACGTCGCTCGCGGTGGTGATCGCCTGCCCGCGCACCTGCTCGGGACTCGCGTGATCCGGCGTCATCAATCTTAAATCCGCTTGCGTGACAGCCAGCGTGTGATGTCCCGCCTGGCGTTCGTCCAACAATTTGGCGATACCGAAGTCCAGCAGCTTGGGCACGCCATCGGCGGTGACCAAGATGTTCGAGGGCTTGAGGTCGCGATGCACGATG
>DATLVV010000451.1:0-14091 GCA_035577165.1 Steroidobacteraceae bacterium
ACCACCACCAGCAGGATGATCCCGAGCCCGCCGCCGTAGCCATACCCGGGGCCGTACGCGCCGTGGAGGTAGTACCCACCCCCGCCGCCGAAAAGTATGACCACGATGATGAGGACGACGATCAAGGACATGGTTTCACGCTTTCACACATAGGGTCATAGTGCGGCGGGGCGCGCTGTGGACTAGAAACCCACTCCCCCCGATCGGGGCCGGATACGCACCCGCAAGGGCCAACGTTACAAAGCCGGCGCGCGCTCCAAGCTTATCCGACCAGACTCGACGTGAACGTGTGAGCCGGCGGAAGCTTCACGGTGGACTTCGCGAGCAGCCGCTTGATGACCGCCGCCTGCTTGGGCAGCGCCGCCAGCAGCGCCGCGCTGAACGCCTCGCCGTCGAGTTTCTCGATCGGCTCGACCACGCGCAGCATGATCCGCACCACGCCGTCATCATACACCTGCCGGACGGTGCCAGGCGGCTCCGGCTCCGCGCGGTGATCGAACAGGACGCCAGACTTGACCGCGGCTTTCGTTGCGGCTTCCTTCTCTTTCTCCGCGGCGGACGCCAGCTCGCGCGCCGCGTGGTAGCGGAGCGCGGCGTCGGCCTTGGTCGCGGGGCGGGCGGTGTTGTCGAGAGGCATGGAGGCTCCGGTGAATTGGATGGACGTGGTGCTGTCGCTCGCCGTCGCCGTCAACATCGCGACCACGATACTCAGCGTTTGGCGGATGCGCCGGATGGCGGTTGCCGAGCAGTTGCTACTGAACATTGTCCAGAAGTCGTTCCGCCAGCACCACGCGGGCACGTTCCAGGCGTGGGCGGAGGTGTTCGGCAGTATCAGCGTGACCGTCGATCTGGTGGAGCGAAAGGCGCCTAGCTAAATCCGGGCATCTCGGGTTGCGGCGCGGTCGAGGGATCTGCGGGCGGCGCGGGCGGTGGTCGCTCCTCTCCGCAGGCGGAGCAGTGTTCGTAGTGGTGCCACACGCGCACGCCGCAGCGGCACGTCCACATCATCGCCGTGTCCGCTATAAGGGCGGTCATGCGCGCTCCTGGGCGATGGCGTCGAACGGGCGGCCGTCGAGGGTGGCGGGCTGGCCGGTGAATTGCTGCCAGCGGCGGATGCACACATCGACGTAGGCTGGTGCAACCTCCATCCCGAGACAGGTCCGGTTGTTCTGTTCCGCCGCGATGATCTGCGTCCCGCTGCCGGTGAACGGCTCGTAAACCGTATCGCCCGGGTCGGAAAACGCGGTGATGATCTCGGCTGCGAGCGCGACAGGGAACACAGCGGGGTGGTCGCCGTCGGAAACTGCGCCGTGTTGACGGGCGACCCGAATCACGGTGTCTGCGATCTTCCGCGCTTGATACACGCCGCCCGCGTTCGTCTTTTCGGTGATGACGCCGTTCGAGTTTCGTAGGCCTTTGCCGCCGACGGGGAGACCAGCCATCTTGCTCGCGTGAGATTTGCGCGCCCGCTCAGCTTCCCGGTTGAAGTGGAATATCCATTCGTGTGACGGCGCCAGCCGCCCATTCCAGTCGCCCGGTAGGCCTGGACCTTGATCCCACACATACCACCCAAAGCGTCGCCAGCCTTCCGCGCGCATCCAGGCAATCCAGCCGTCCCAGTACGGCAGCCATTCGCCGTCATTGTGGACCAGCCCGAGATTGACCAGCACTTGCGCACCGTGCGCCACGGGCAGAATGCCGAACGTGCCGCGCATCAGATCGTCCCACGGCAGGTTGTCGCCGCCATAGTCACGCTGCTGGGCATAGGGTGGCGAGGTGAAGCACAGATCGGCCACGGCGCCCTGCATCAGCGCCGCCACGTGCTCGGGGTTGGTGGCGTCACCGCAGCAGATGCGGTGCCTCCCCAGCGTCCACACATCGCCCAGCCGCGACACCGCGACCGCCTGCACCTCGGGCGCGTCGTCCGGGTCGGTCAGTCCGCCGATCGGACCCAGCAGCCGGTCGAGTTGCAGATCGTCCAGACCCGTGAGGCCGAGGTCGAAGCCGTCCATCCGCAGGTCCAGCAGCATCGCGGCCAGCAAATCCTGGTCGAACACGCCTTTGCGGGCGCTTTCGTTGTCGGCGATGATGTACGCCCGCTTCTGCGCGTCGGACAGGCCGCGCAATTCGATGGTCGGCACCTCGGTCAGCCCCAGCTTCTGCGCCGCCAGCAGCCGCCCGTGGCCCGCGATGATGCCCCGCTTGCCGTCGATCAGGATCGGGTTCGTCCAACCGTATTCGGTGATAAGGCGGCAGAGGAGGTCGATCTGCGCCGGCGGGTGTCCCATCGGATTGCCGGCGAAGGGGATCAGTTCGCCGATCGGGGTCTCGCGGTATGCGTGCATCGGCTTGCGGGCGGCCGGCGCGGGCTTGGCGGCGGGCTTGCGCGCAGTCATTGTGCCTCGGGGATGGGAGGATAGGAACGTGACGCGCACCGAGATTTGCCGGCGACTGCATGACATGGTGGATCAGTTGCACGACACGCCGGAATGGATGTGGGACGGCATGTTTCCGCTGATCCGCATCGGCGTCCGGCGCGCCACCGATGACGCCGATCCGGTCACCTTGGTCGTCGGCATCGAGGTCGGGACAGACGAGGACTAGCCTCGCGCGCGCGATGGTGCATGTTGGCGGTAGCGGGGGCCGCCCCGCCGCCGGGCGGGGGCGCGGCGTGGCGGTCAGGTGGCGAGGTAGCGGGCGCTGCTGTCGCCGGGGCGTGCGTGGCTGTAGCGCGTCGTGGTGGTCAGGCTGGCGTGCCCCAAGGTCTGCTGCACCACATGGACCGGCGCGCCGCGGTCGAGTGCGTGCGAACAGTGCGCGTGTCTCAGGTAGTGGGCCGATATGTTGGGCTTGAGGCCGGCGCGCTTGGCCGCTGACTTGACGATGCGATGCACCTGGACGCGAGACAGCGGGCCGCCATGACGCGATCGGAACACCGGGCCATCGTCCGGCGCGTTGCCGCGCAGCGCATGGACCCGCTCATATAGCGCTCTGGGCAGCAATACGATCCGCGTCTTGCCGCCCTTGCCGAAGATCGAGACTTGGCCGGCATCGTCGCGTGGTGTCAGATGACGCCACTGCAAGGCCGCCGCCTCGCTGATCCGCAGCCCCGCGCCATAGAGGAGCCGCAGGAGCGCGGTATTGCGGGGCCGGCTCTCGCGGCCGAGAAGCTGCTGCACATCCCATTCCGTCAGGATGCGCTCGGCAAGCGTGTCCTCAATCGCCGGAAGCTGGACCGGGGCAGCTACGTCGAAGGTCAGGTAGCCCAACCGCAGCCCCAGCTTGAAAAGCGACTTCACCGCGGATAGCCGGCGGGCGATGGAGGCCGGCGCCTGGTGCTGGATGCTGGCGGCGAACGCTTGCACGTCGCCCAAGCGTACGGTGCGCAGTGGCTTGCCGACGAATGCACGGAAGGCCGCAGCATCGCTCTGGTAGGCCGCGTGGGTGTGCGGCGAGCGCGTGTAGGTGCCAAGCCAAAGAGCGACCAGACCGTCATCAGACGTGGCCTGGGGGGCAAGGATGGCCACTCCAGGATCGATCGGCATGGTCGAGAGCGAGGGAAGCATAATAGACCTTATGTAGCCTTATCCGACGGCAGAAAAGCGCGCAATACGCGACTGCAGAACGCGAGTTCACACTCTATGCGTGCATTGCGGCGAGGGGGGATAAGGCGTGGTAAGCCAGTCGGACCAGCCGGGGAGGCGGGAGGAAACAACCGCTGCCCGGCTGGGACCGCTGCCGAGCCGCCGTTCAGACCGACGGCCCAAGCCCGTGGACATGTCTCGGACATGTCCCTGTGGATATCCCTACGCCGCGCGGCGCTCCTGGCGGCCATGCTGGCGATCTACCGTCCGGTAGAGCGACGGCATCAGTTGCAGCAGCGTGCGGACGCGACCCGACATTTCCTTGTGCCGCTCGCCCTGCCCGCTCGGAAACAGCCGGTCGAGCGCACGGAAGGACAGGTCGTCGATGATGACCGCGACGGCGAGCAGCGTCAGGGACGGCCCGAGCAATTCGGTGATCGCCTGGTGGGCGTCGAGCGCGTGGCAATGCGCGAGGAGGAGGACGTGTTGTGTGTCGCTTCCGGCGCTGCGGCTTGCGCCATCTTCGCGAGATGCCATCAGTCCCAGCACGTAGTCGCGGTGGAAGCGGTCGGATGCCTCGGCCTCTGCCGATCCCAGCCCGAACAGCGTTTCGGCGTGGTGGGCGACGGCGTGTGGCCCCCGGCTCGTTGCCGGCGCTGCCAGGTCTTGTCCGTGCTGCCACCGTTCCAGCGGTGCGGTGTCGAGGCCGGCGGCACGATGCGTCGCGATGCGCTTCGCCAGGCTCGACACGCGGGGGCGTCGCTGGGCCATGCACATACCCGATTGGTGGGGGGTTCACATGGAAAACGCCCGGCTGGCGGGCGCACCTGTGAGACACTGCCCGTGACAGTCGCACGGTGTGTCCCAGGTTGCAAGTGCTAGTTGCCGATCAGGTGGGCCTGATTCCCAATGCTCGCCAGCCGTTGCCGCAGCCGCGGCAGCGGTATGTCTTCGCATGGGCAATCCAGGTTGCCGCCGGCACGCCGCTAGGCTGCCAATCGACCCACTGGTGCCCGCACGAGTCACAGGCGAGGTAGATCGGCGTCCAGGTCGGGGTCGGCCGGTCGGTCATTCGTTGCCGTGGCGCGCGGCGATCTCGGAATTGACCAGCGAGAGCCAGACGCGGGCCTCCGCGTGCTGGTCCGGCAGTAGTGTGGGATGGGCGAGATAATCCACACACTGAGCGCGGTCGCGGTACAGTTCCGGCATGGTCCGCGCGGTCAGCGTTCGGAGCAGGGCGTCCGCTTGTTCGGGCGCCATCAGTGCGGCGTCTCCCAGCGCCCGCCGGAAAGCGGCATCCGCAGCCGGCCATCCCGGAGCCGGGCGACGAGGTTCTCCAACTCGCGGATCAGCTCATCGGTGCCTAGGTTGGCGAACAGCGCGGCGCCGCGGCGCTCCAGCACGATAGAGATCAGCCGCGCGTT
The DNA here is from genome assembly GCA_035577165.1 of Steroidobacteraceae bacterium. Taxonomy (GTDB): domain Bacteria; phylum Pseudomonadota; class Gammaproteobacteria; order Steroidobacterales; family Steroidobacteraceae; genus Bog-1198. The sequence continues at coordinate 5,009 of DATLVV010000451.1, forward strand.
GGGGCCGGCGCCAACCAAGGCGTCGATCGCCTGGTGTTGGAGGTCGAACTCCGCGTCGAGGGCGGATACTGTGCTGTCAGGCATCGGAAAGCTCGCCCGCTTCTAGGCTACGCAAAGCTGCCATTCGAGACGCCACCATATCGCCGTATTCGGGTGGCGCGACGGGGCTGATTTCTTCAAATTCCATCAGCCGCTGGCACACAACGAGCATCACGGCGGCAAGTTTTATCGAGCCAGAGAACACCACAGAGCAGGCCCGTTCGGCATCTGTCGATCTTGCCAGGTAATCTCCAAGAGGGCCGCACATGGCTTCTACCAGCCGGTCGGTCTCCTCCCACTTCGATTTTTGTGGTTCTGTCTGGTCGGTCATTCGGGCGTCTCCGCGCTCGGGTGACAAAGGGGTCAGCGCGGTTTGCAGAACGGCCGCGCTGGCCCCAACCGTATCCGCACATTCCGGCGGCTGACAAGGTGGCACAGTTGTTGCGTCGGCGTATCCTTGGCCGCTTTCCTTCTTTGTTTATTCAGACTGGTATGAAGAAGATAAGACTCTAGGGATGGGAATCTTTCCTGCTACTGGAACCCGGTAAAACGCTACGTTTTCGGGGTCCGCGTCAGGACCGCCAGCCGCGCCATGTTGGCTCGATGGCGCGCTTCCTCCGCCTGTCGCTGCTCCTCGGCGGCGGCCAGCCGTTCGGGAGGCGCTGCCTCAATAGACTTGCCCATGCGCGCCAGCGCGCCCTCTAGCGTGCGCCGGAAGGGGCTGGCGGCGGTCTCAAGGTGAGCAATCGTTGCCCTGGTATCTCCGGCGGCAGCGGCTTCCGCCGCCGCTTCCAGCGGGGCCAGTACCGGCTCGGGTACGCCGATGGTGGCAGGATGGGGCGCTGGCGCGTCTGGTCGCGGTTTGTAGAGCCATTTGTCCGGGGGGGGGAACTCATAGAGGTTCGTCTCCTGACGCAGCCTGCCGAGGGCGTCGCGTGGCGCGCACCGGCGCTGCCAGTTGACCATGCCGAACGTCCGCAGGGCCGCCACCGCGCTGCATACCGCCGACATGCTGGCGCCCATCCTGTCCGCGATATACGAATACGACGGCTCGACCTCGCCCGTCCGCTGGTCGCGGCAATAGAACAGCAGCGCGCGATACACGGCCTCCATGAAGCGCGTTATCTTGCCGCCATGCGACCCACGCTGGCGCACGCGGAACAGCAGCGCGCGGGCGCGCTCGAACTGACGCATCAGCCACGCGGCATGCTTGGTCGAGACCGGCTTTGGCGACACATCCTCGACCAACCGTGACCCACCCCAGACGGGCGCGCCCGCGCCAATCCTTGCGGCGTGGTCCGATATGGAATTGAATAGATCGCCGACTGTGACTGACGACATACCGCCTCCGTTCATGTGTGTGTGGGTTGGGGCGATCCGCGGCCGCCAAGCACATCGGATCGTCCTGTGGATAACTCGTTCGTTGCGGTCGGCACCGCCGCCTCCTCCTGACGCGCCATAGCGCGCGCCAGTTGGATTCGCCGCTCCGCCGCGATTTCGTCCTTCTGTAGCTGGACCGAGATCGCCGTCAGCCGCGCATTCTTCTCGCGGACCCTGGCACGCTCGCGCTCCCACAAGGCCAGGCCGGCCTCTGTCAGCCGCCCGCTCACGTCGGCCGCTCCGGCTTGCGCTCTGGGTCGGCGATCCGCGCCTGGCCCTCGGCCCAGGCGGCGACCAGGACCGGGAAGCTGCGGCAGTACTGGCACAGGCCCGGCCTGTTGGTCGGCACTTCGCAGATGCAGCAATATGCCGGGGTCATTCCCAGAGCCCTACCGGCCAGGTGCGCAGCAGCGGCGCGGTGGCGCGTTCGGCGCGGGCGGCGGCGATCTCGCCGGCCAGATCGAGCATCGGCTCCGATCTGCGATGGCGGGCCGCTTCGCGGTCGAGGGCGGCGCGGACAGCGTGCCCGCCGCGGCCGAGCACGGCGCCGACAGCGGCGAACGACAGCCCCATGGTCCGGTACGCCGCCGCGCGCTCCAGCTCCTCGGCGGTCCACGGGCGCACGTTCATGCTGCGGTCCTCGCGTAGTCCTCGCGCCGGTCGGTGACCCGGTGGTAGGCGATGCGGTGATGCGGGACGCAGTAGGGCTTGCCGGGGGACGATGGGGCGTCGCAGTAGCGGAACTCCGGCGTCCGCAGCTCGCCGATCGGAAAGCAGCACGGCTCGATGAGGCCAGCGCGCGGAGCCGGGGGAGGGGAGGGGGGGCGAGCCGGACGGGGCGGCGCGGACGCCAGCGGCGCCAGCGTGACGGGCGGCGGTCGCGGGATCGCCCGCGGCGGCGGACCCTGACGCGGCGGGCGCGGGCCGTGGAGCGGCGAGGGCCGGGCGGGTAGCTTTAGTCTATGCACTTGGCCAACGATAGCGTTCTTCGTGCGCCCCATCTGGCGTCCGATTGCCGAAGCCGTTACGCCGTCAGTCCAGAGTTCTCGGAGCGTGACCCGATCGTGATCCGGCCAGGCGGGCGGGGTCATGGCCGCGCTCCGTGACGAGCGCGTGAAAGCAGCGCGCGACTCGGACGCACCGGACTTGCAGGACATTTCGGAATGTGAGAGGTTCGGGGGGCCAAAAGCCGGTTATCCCGCTGGCTCAAAGAAGGGGCCTCCCTAGGTTCCGCCCGCTGGCTGCTGGGCGTTGGTGTTTCCGTGAGACGAAACGGCTAATCGACCCTCGCTCGGCGCGAACCGGGCGAGGGCTTTTTGCGTACTAGTCGGGCAGCGAGGCGGCGCGCGCGGACAGAAAGCCCGGCGGGGCGCCGGGCTGGGGTCGGGGGACGGTGCGACGTGCTGTCACATCGATGGCCTTGCGCTGAACATTGAGCGCGGGAGCCGGCGGCCGTTTGGTCAAGCATCCGCGCGGTCTCGCGCGTTGGCCCCACACTCCCACCGAATGTACGGTAACGCAACTCCCGAGTGCGAGGCCGAGTTTCTGAGACGGAATGAGAGAGAATTTGCGGTATATCAACCCTTGTGGGTTGCAGATAGGAATTTCTAGCAACCTCTAGTCTTGTCTGGATGCAGACAAACTTTCTAGCCCAGCTATGAAAAAATACTGCGCTGGCCATTTCAGCGGCGATGTGGGATGGTGGAACCGCCATGCGGGTGCTCCCAGCACTCGGTGGACACAGGCTGAACAGCGCACCTGCTCAGCCAGAGGCGACGGGGGCGTATCCGCGCCCCCGCGTCTCGTTTATCTCAGGCGAATTCCGACTGATTCGGCAATAGGCTTAGTCCGCGGCGTCGCGCAGCTTGCGAACGGCGCGCGGCCTGACGTCCAACCCGTCCTGAATGAGCAGAGCTACCATCTGCGAGAATGACCGGCGCTCGGATTGCGCCAGCGCCTTCACCTCGGCATGTGTCGGTAGCGGGATCGTCGCGTGGATATAGGCGGCAGTCGCGCTGCGCGCGACCTTGCGGATGCGAACTGCTGCTTTGCGAGCCATGCGCACCCCTATACCACACCCCAGCGACTATGGCCAGCGCAATTAATATACGGCATGCGCTAGATAGTGCTAGACGACGCATCGACGTTGACGTATAATCCCTCCATCGAAACGAGAGGTCTCCGCCATGTTCGCCGCCAAGCCGATCCCCGCCGCCCCGGCCAGCCAGTCGCGCACCGACGCGGGGCCTTACGCTACCTCCATCGCCAACTACGCCCGCGCTGCCGCCGGCATGGTCCGCCGCCCGACGCTGGCCGAGCTGCGCGAGCGAGCGCGGCTGGCCACCGAGCTGGCGGACGAGGCGGAGCGCGATCTGATGGAGGCCGAGGAGGAGGCCGAGAGGTTGGACGCGATAGACAGCGGAGACCTGGACGCGCGCGGCGAGCCGATCGCGTGGCCGACTTATAGGAGCGTGTGATGTTGGACCGTATCGCCGAACTGAACGAACAGACCGCGCGCATCAAAAAGGCGCTGGATGAGTTGCGCGCCGAACTGGCCGCGCTGGACGCCACGAAGCGGCCGGCCCGCGCCGTCCGCCCGCAGTCCCTCGCGCGCGAGCAGTATGAGCGGGCGTGGCAGACAAAGAGGAGCGTGTGATGGGCGATCTGGTCCCGGTATCGCAGCCGATCGCCGGCTCGCTGCTGAACGTGGTCGCCGCCGCCGCCGCCGATCCGAATACCGACGTGGACAAGCTGCGCGCGCTGATCGATCTACAGCGCCTCATCATCGCCGACGATGCGCGCGTGCAGTACTTCCGCGACATGGGAGCGGCGCAGGCCGAGATGCAGCCGGTTGTTCGCTCAATTCCGAACGGCGCGACGAACAGCAAATACGCGGACCTGCAAGCGGTCGATCGCGCCATCCGGCCGATCTATGCGGCGCACGGGTTCAGCCTCTCATTCTCCGAGATACCGACCGAGGGCGCGACGGTGCGGATTGTCTGCACCGTGCTGCATCGCGCCGGCCATTCTGAGCCGCATTACCTGGAGGCGCAGGCCGATACGATGGGACCACGCGGGCAGCCGAACAAGACACCGATCCAAGGCGTCGGCAGCGCCGTGTCCTATCTACGTCGGTATCTGACCCAGATGATTTTCAATGTGGCGTTGACCGACGACAACGACGGCAACCGCGACGATGGTGAGCTGCTATCGCCGGTCCAGTTGCGCGAGTTGCAGTCCCTCATTCGCGAAACGGCAACCGACGTGCGCCGGTTCATGGTGGCGATGGGCTTCGACGTGGCGGCCAAGCTGGAGAGCGTGCGGGCTGGTGAGTTCGTCCGCCTGCGGACGGCGCTGGTCAGCAAGCGGGACATAGTGGCGAAGCGAGCGGCAAGACAGACAGGAGTTGCAGCATGACAAAGGCCGAATTACTCGCCGCGCTCTTGGAAGCGCCAGACCACGCGACGGTTTACATCGATCCCGGCGACGGTGTTCTGCGTTCGGTCATCATCATTGAAGTATTCGAGGACCTGATCGCAATAGGTTTTGAGGAGATTGAGCCGTGAAAATCATTGATTGCGTCCAGGGCAGCGACGCTTGGCTGACCGCGCGCCTTGGCATTCCCACCGCATCCGAGTTCCATCGCATCGTGACGCCGGCGCGCGGCGACCTCAGCAAACAGGCGCGCGGCTATGCTTACCAGCTTGTAGCCGAGGCGTTGCTGCGCGAGCCGTGTTCTACCAACATCGAGAACATGGAATGGGTCGCAAGGGGCAGGAAGCTCGAACCGTTGGCGGCACAGCAATACGAGTTCGCCACCGACACCGAGACGAAGCCGGTCGGGTTCATCACGACGGACTGCGGGCGCCTGGGGTGCAGCCCGGATCGCCTCATCGTGGGGCAGCGCGGGGTGCTGGAAATCAAGTGCGTGAACCCAGCCAGACATGTCGGATATTGGCTCGATGGCGTCGAGGACAGCTACAAGCCGCAGGTGATGGGCCAAGTGTCGATCGCCGAAGTCGAGTTCTGCGACCTCTACGCCTATCACCCGGCGTTGCCGCCAGCGACCATCCGCACGCACCGCGACGAACCCTACATCGACCGGCTCCGGGCCGCGCTGCGCGAGTTCCTCGACTTGCGCGATGACATGCTGAAACGGGCGCAGGCGTCGGGGTTCTTCGACACGATGGCGGAGGCGGCGTGATGGCAACGCGTTACACCGTGATCGTCATTCGGGAGGAATACGCGCCGGACAGCGGTCGCGTCATTCATCGCATTAGGCGCGCAGCGGTTGACTATGGACTGCTGCAAGAGGCGATCGACGCGGTTGTAGATCGTGCGGAGAAAGAGGGCTGGTTTGTCGATGATGCGGAGGCGGCGTGATGACGCCGCGCGAGTTGCACGCGATCCTACAGGCCGCGTTTGACGCGCTGGCAGCCTTGCAGGGCCGCGTGCCGGGCGGCATCAGCGCCGATACCGCGTTCGCCGTTGGCGTTGCGACCGGACAGATCGCCAAAGCCAAGGCTTTGGTCGGCCGCGACATTGACGATCTCGAAAAGAGAGCGGATCAACCCCCGGCATGAATCTCGCACTCGGCCAGCGCCCTCCTCAGCGCGGTGGGCCATGGCGTGCGGCTCGGCGCGATCTCGACCAGCATCACGTTACCCCGGATTTCATACCGCAACTGCCAGCCCGCCACGCCCTCGTGGCTCATCGCCGCCGTCAGCTCGCCGGCCTCGCTGTGCATTCGGATCGCAAAGCGGCGGGTGTCTGGTGAATCCACCTGTAGCCACATTACGCCGGCGCCGGCTCGACGGTGATGAGCCAGCGGCCGGCGGCGAGCAGCGGGGTCGGCGCGGGCGCTGCCGCCGCCGCCACCAGCGGCGCGATCGGCACGCCTGCCAGCGCCAGCGCGTGCGCGGTGGCATGGAACAGCCTGCGGGTCCAGCCGCCCTTGTAGTTGTCCCACTTGGGGCCGAGCGATGCTTCGTACAGCAGCCGTTGTGCCTGATACTCGACGACGAAGCCCTCCACCCCGTCGAGCTTGGCCAGCGCCTTCATCAGCGCAGCCAGCGTCAACGCGCCGAACGCGCCGTCCGCGGGCGTGCCGACGATCGACTGCATCTGCCGGATCGCGGTCGCTGGGCCGGAGCCATACGCCGCTTCGGCCAAGACGAACGCGGCGGCCGCGATGATCTCATCGCCGCGCACCATGTCCCAAAAGTCGCGCTTGCGGATGACGTCTGCCTCGTCGATCGTCAGATTGGCGATGTCGATGCCGGGATACGATCTGGCGGAGATGCCGAACTTGGTCCCCTTCAGCTCGCCGCTCGGGGTGAAGTTGCCGGTGTCCTTCGGATCGAGCGACAGGCCGCCCTCGACGGTATCGAGGAAATCGCACCAGGCGGCGAACGCGTCGGCCATGGCGGTGCTCCGGGGGTTGCGTTATGATGGCGTTATGACGATCCCTGCTGGTCCACGCCTCGACAGGGGAGAGCGAATGATGGGTATGAGCAATCAGCTTCGCTCAACTGCGACCTATGAGCGGACGCAGTACTGGTTGAGCGTCGCGCGGATACTCGCAAAGCACGGCGCCAAGACGCACGACGATAGGCTGCTCGATTGGGCGACTTTAGAAGCCCTAGCCGAAGGCAACGGTTCGTGGCGGCTCAACATCCCAAACCCCGAGCACATGGCCAACGCGTTACTACACAGGTTCATCAGGAGGGTCGAGTGAAGGTCACAATCCGCGTGCCGTGGTGAAAGAAAAGCCCGGCGCGCGGGGAGGCTGCGGCCGGGCTAGTTGGGGGTTGGTTGCAGTACGGAGCGGCGTCGGGGGTGCCGCGCTACCAGTCTAGCACATTACGCGCGCCGGGTGTATCGCTCGTGCGGTATCTATCGAGAGGAACTATTGATGAGCGGAACCACAACCCAGGCGACCGGCAACGGCACCACGCAGCACGCGCCGCCGCGGCGCGGGCGTAGCGGCGGCGGCAAGCGGCACAGGCGGACGAAGGCGGAACTGGCGGCGGCGCGCGCGGCGAGCGGGGTGGTGGAATCGAAAGCGAGCGGAGAACATCCGGAGCCTATTCGAATCCATCGCGACGCCGAACTTGAGACGATGCGCGGGATCGTCGCGAACCTCGACGCATTGCCAATCGAGGTTCGTAGGCGCGTCGCGGTCTGGATCGACGCTCGCTACATCAAACCGCTGCTCGCCGCTTAACCCGCCGGCACGGCAACCACGGCCACCGGCTTCGTCCCGTAAACCGCGCACGCTGTGACCACGGCCGGATGCACCAGCGCGGTATCGAGGCCCGCGGCGGCGAGGACCGGGGCGCCGGCGGGCGTCGGTGCGGCAACTGCGACGGCAACGGGGACGATGATCGGTTGCAGCGCGGCGTCGGTGCCGCAGATCACGTCCACGATGCGCTGCTGCTGCGCTGTGGGTGCGGCGCAGCCGACCAGCCACGACACCACCAGCAGGCACGCGATGGCCAGGACAACCGGCAGCGCGCGCGACCAGGCCGGGCGGACGTGATGCAGATGCAGCGTCATGCGCGCGGTCCTTTCGTGGTGTCGGTCGCTCCGACGATGATGCTCGCCATCGCGGCCGGCGTTGTTCCTACCGCGGCGGCGGCCTCGGGCACGCGGGCGAGCGCAGCAGTGGCGCGGTCGAGCATTGCCCCGTTGGTCGGCGTGACCTGGGACAGCCGCACCACACCCTGTTGCAGCGCGGTCTCCAGCATCCCGGCCTCGGTGCGCGCCGCCTGCATCACAGCCGCACGCTGCTGGTCGGTGAGCGCAACGCCAGTCCGGCGCTCGAACGCGGCAATAGCGCGCGGCACCAGGACGCCGATCAGCCCGGTGATCGCCAGCGCGCAGCCGGCGATCAGCGCGGAGAAGATCGGGGCGAAGTCGGCGGTCGTCATGGCGCGTCCAGCGTCTGCGGGCCGACGAACCCGTACAGCGTTTCGTCGCGGCGCCAGTCCTGCGCAGATTGCAGCCACCGCGCCATGTCAGGCCAGTCCACCAGGGCCGTGTCCGGCATGAACAAGCGGCCGTCCGCCAGTCGGATCAGACCGCTGGTGCCGATTGCGATGGGAGCTTTCATGGCGCGTCCAATGTGGCAATGAGGTCATCCATCGTCTGCTTGGCCCGCGCTATGGCCTCCGCGGTCGGGTGGCCGTCCTGCGATACCAGCAGCCGCAGCGCCTCGCGCGCCAGGCGGTCGGCGCGATCGACGGCGCGGATGTAGGCCGCGCTCGCATCCGGCGCGGTGACGGCGGGCGCGATGGTCTTTTCGGTCTGCCGATATGCGCGGGTGGCTGTCGTGGCGGGGCTGGACGCCGCGGGGGCTGGCGCTGGTACGGTGGCGGCAGGCGGGCAGGCACACGGGCAGCACGGCGGGGGCGCTGCCGCTGCCGGCGGCTCCTGCGGCGCGGCGGCGCATCCCGCCAGCACGGCGAGTAGGGCGGCGGCGAGTGTTTTCAACGGCGGCCTCCGGGTGTGGGCAATGCGGCCTGCGTCGCGCGATCGGCAGCGTAGCGGCTCAGTGCCTCGATGACGTCGAGCCTCGCCCGGATCGTGGCGTCGGATGCGTCGGTATGCGCCCCGAGGTCATTGATCCGCGCATCGAGGCTGACGATCGCCGCCTGGTGCCG
>DATLVV010000452.1:0-2452 GCA_035577165.1 Steroidobacteraceae bacterium
CCCGGGGATTCCCAGCGCCTTGATGTGCGCCGCCTGCTCGGGCGGCATGTGCCGCACCAGGTACAGAAACTCGCGGTCCAGGTTGCTGGTGATGCGCCGTGCCAGCCATTGCTGATCCTGCTTCAGCGCCTTGGCCAGTCTCGGCAACTGATCGATGTTGTCGTTGAGCTCCTGCGGGTTGACCCAGACACTGTCGACCGGCGTGCTGACGGCCAACGGCTCGCCGTTGCGATCCGTGATCGCACCCCGATGCGCGGCAATCTTCACCACGCGCATCGAACGATCGTCGCCCTGCTTGGCCAGAAAGCCGTGATCGAGCAGCTGCAGCTCGACGGCGCGGGCCACCAGAGCGGCCGCGCCGATCAGCACCAATCCCAGGATCACGGTCGAACGCCAGCGGTAGCTCCTGGAGTGGCTGTCGTTGTCGCCGGAGCGCAATTTCACGGCCGCACGATCCGCACGTCGCGGGTTTGTGGCAGGTTCATTTGCAGCTTGGCGTTGGCGACTCGTTCGACGAAGGCATTCGACGACCAATAGCTCTGCTCCAGCTGCAGGCGTCCCCACTCGATGTCGAGCGAGTCGCGCTCGGCGTTGAGCTTCTCGAGATGCACGAACATGTCGCGGGCCTTGTGCCGTGCATAGATCACCTGCACCGCGGAGCCGAGCACGGCGAGCCACAACACGGGCATGAGCAACGGCAGCCAACGACGGTATTTCATGCGGCTATTCCTTGGGTCAGGCGTTCTGCGACGCGCAAGCGCGCACTGCGCGCACGCGGATTGAGGGCGGCTTCATTCGCATCCGGCAGAACCTTGCGGCCCACCAGCTTGAGCTTCGGCCGGGCATGCGCCGGCATGTCGGGCAGGCCGGCATACATCGGGTCGGCCAAGGAGTGCCTGCGCATGAACTGCTTGACCATGCGGTCTTCGAGCGAATGGAAACTGATCACCGCGAGGCGTCCCTCGGGCGCCAGGCGCGCCAGCGCCGCGTTGAGTCCGGCCTCGAGTTCGGCGAGCTCGCGGTTCACGTGAATGCGGAGCGCCTGAAACACGCGCGTCGCCGGATGCTTGTGGCGCTCCTTGCTGCGGGCGACCCGTGCGATCATCCCGGCCAGCTGCAGGGTGCGCTCGAAGGGCTGCGATTCGCGGTCCTGGACGATGGCGCGCGCGATGCGCGCCGCCTCGCGCTCCTCGCCGTATTCGCGAAAGATGCGGATCAGCTCATTCAGGGAAGCACCGTTGACGACATCGGCGGCGCTCGGGCCCACGCCGGTCGTCATACGCATATCCAACGGCCCGTCCTGCATGAAGCTGAAGCCGCGCGCGGCATCGTCGAGCTGCGGCGAGGAGACGCCCAGATCGAACAGGATGCCGTCGAACTTGAGGCCCGGTTCGACCTGGTCCGCGCAATCCCCGAGGGCCGAAAATGGCGCGAGAAACAGCGCCACCCGCGGGTCGGATGCGAAGCGTGCCTTGGCCTCCGCGATGGCCGCAGAATCACGGTCGAGACAGAGCAAACGACCGTTCGCGATAAGGTTCTGCAAAATCGCCCCTGCATGTCCGCCCCGACCAAAAGTGGCATCCAGGTAAGTGCCACTGCCCCGTATGTTCAACGCGGCCAGTACTTGCGGAAGCAGTACCGGCGTATGTTCCGTTGCCGTGTCACTCCTCACCGCGCCGGCCGACTAGAACGACAGCGTGTCTAGTTCGCCCGGCAAATTGCTGGCGCCGTCCGCACTCGCCAGCCATTCGTCCCGCCGCTCGTTCCAGCGGGCCTCGTCCCACAATTCAAATCGCAATCCCTGGCCGATCAACATGGCATCGCGCGTCAACTGGCCGAATTCGCGCAGGTTCGCGGGCAACAGCAGCCGGCCATGCCCGTCCAGCTCCAGATCGGTGGCGTAGCCCACCATCAGCCGCTGCAAACCGCGCGTGCGGGGGTCCAAGGTGGGCAATTTGGTGAGTTTTCGCTCGATGTCTTCCCAATCGGGCAGGGGGTAGATCAGCAGGCACTGGTCTTTGTCGACCGTGACCACGATGTGGCCGCCGCAACGCTCCTGCAGCCGCTCGCGGTACCGGGTGGGCATCACCAGCCGGCCTTTGGCGTCGAGAGTTAGTTTATTGGCACCCCGAAACATCTTTTTGCGGGTCCTGAAACCCATTTTCTCCCACAATTTCCCACCGGGCACCACTATAGGGAGCGCTAAGTCGCACTGTCAACGGGTTAAGTTAAAAAAAACCCGTGCCGACAGTGACTTAGGTCACATTTTGTACAGCGTCCAGGGGTGCGGGCTTGCAGTTTGTTTTGAATCAAACTGTTAGGAGAGTTTCCTTAAACACTCCGCAGGAGCTAAAATCGTCGATCTCCCGCGATCTTCTCGTATCCTGCTGTTATCTTTCCGGAATTTCTTTTTCCGGTACGGCCGCCCGGCGGCCGGCTTCCAGTCGGCGCC
>DATLVV010000453.1:0-2785 GCA_035577165.1 Steroidobacteraceae bacterium
CAGCGGCAATTCCCGCTATCAGTATCATGACATCGGGCCGCGTTTCGGCGCCAATCCGGAGCTCATTGCCGATTTCCTGGCTCTCACCGGCGATAGCGTGGACAATATTCCGGGGGTGCCGGGAGTGGGCAGGAAGACCGCAACCGAGCTGTTCGCAGTTTTCGGGTCTCTCGATGACCTGTACGCAAATCTCCACCGCATTCCCGCGATGAAATTGCGCGGCGCCGCCGCGATCGCCGCCAGATTGCTGGAACACAAGGAGGCGGCCTATCTGGCGCGGCGCTTGACCGGCATCGTCTGCGACATTCCGCTCGAGGCGACGCTGGATGATTTGAAGCCGCGGCCGCCGGACGGCGCCGGACTTGACTGCTTTTTCGACACGCACGGGTTCGGTAATATCTTGCGGCAACAGGCGCGCCGTATCGCGGCCGGTGCAAGAACCGGCACCGGTCTCGGCTAACGAGATGGGGAGCAAGACGATGGCTCAAAAAGACATTCAATCCGTGCTGCAGGAGGACCGTGTATTCCGGCCGTCCGCGCAGTTCAGCGATCGCGCCACGCTCAAGGCGGGCGAACTTCTGGGGATGTACGCCAAGGCCCAGCATGACCATGTGGGTTTTTGGAAGGACCTGGGCCTCGCCGAAATCGACTGGCATCGGCCGTTCACCACGACGCTGGACGAAGCCAAGGCTCCCAACTACCGCTGGTTCACCGACGGTCAATTGAACGTATCGCACAACTGTCTCGACGTGCATTTGCGGGAGCGCGGCGCGAAGACCGCGATCATTTTCGAAGGTGAGCCGGGGGATGTGCGGAAACTCTCCTACGCCGAGTTGCACGGCGAGGTGTGCCGGTTTGCCAATGCGCTCAAGTCTCTCGGCGTCGGACTCGGCGACCGCGTCGTGATTTACATGCCTCTGATTCCCGAGGCGGTGATCGCCATGTATGCGTGCGCCCGCATCGGCGCCGTGCACTCGGTGGTTTTCGGCGGCTTTTCCGCCAACGCCGTCAAGGACCGCATCGAAGATGCAGGTGCCAAACTGGTGATCACCGCCGATGGCGGCTGGCGGGGCGGCCACCCGGTCGAGTTGAAGCGCGCAGTCGACAAGGCGCTGGGGGACGGCTGCCGGACCGTGCAAAACGTCATCGTGTACCGCCGTATGGGCGGCGACTGCCCCATGCAGCACGGGCGCGACCTGTGGTGGCAGGATGTGGCATCAGGGCAGAGTGCAGCTTGCGAGCCCGCATGGGTGGATGCCGAGCACCCGCTGTTCCTGCTTTACACCTCCGGATCGACCGGCAAGCCCAAGGGAATCCAGCATTCCAGCGCCGGGTACCTGCTCAATGCCAAGTTGAGCATGAAATGGGTGTTCGACATCAAGGATCAGGACGTATTTTGGTGTACCGCCGATGTCGGCTGGGTCACCGGACACACCTATGTGGCCTATGGGCCGTTGGCGGCGGGCGCCACCGTGCTCATGTACGAGGGTGCGCCCACCTTTCCCGACGGCGGACGATTCTGGAAAATCTGCCAAGACCACGGCGTCAACATCCTCTACACCGCGCCCACCGCGATTCGCGCGCTGATGAAATTGGGCGATGCCATTCCCGCGAAATACGACCTCCGCAAGCTGCGCCTGCTCGGCAGCGTCGGTGAACCCATCAATCCGGAAGCCTGGATGTGGTATCACAAGGTGATCGGCCGCGGGCGCTGCCCCATCGTCGACACCTGGTGGCAGACCGAGACCGGAGCCGTGATGATGAGCCCCGTTCCCGGCGTGACGCCCGCCAAACCCGGCTCCTGCACCAAGCCCCTGCCGGGGATTTTCGCCGACATCGTCGACGACGAAGGCCGTCCCGTGAAAAATCCGGATGGCGGCGGCTACCTCGTGATCACTCGCCCCTGGCCTTCCATGCTGCGTACCATTTGGGGCGACAACGAACGTTACCTGCGCACCTATTGGGAAAAATTCCAGAACCGCTACTACGTGGCCGGCGATTCCGCCCGCCGCGACAAGGACGGCTACTACTGGATCATGGGCCGCATCGACGATGTGCTGAATGTCGCCGGCCACCGCCTGGGAACCATGGAAATCGAGTCGGCTCTGGTGGCGCACCGCCTGGTTGCGGAGGCCGCCGTGGTCAGCAAGCCCCATGAAATAAAAGGCGAGTCGGTATTCGCATACGTAGTGCTCAACGTGCAGCGCCCGCAAGGCGCGGCGGCCAATGCGCTCATCGAAGAACTGCGCGGCTGGGTCGGGGAACAGTTGAGTCCGATCGCCAAACCCGATGAGATTCGCTTGACCGACAATCTGCCGAAGACAAGGTCGGGCAAGATCATGCGCCGATTGCTGCGTTCGATCGCGCGCGGCGAGGAAATCACCCAGGACATGTCGACCCTCGAGAATCCCGCAATTCTCGAGCAGTTGCGCGGCGCGGCGCCCGGGACGCCGGCGGCGCCCCGGACTGCGCGGCCCAAGCGCAAGGCTGCGGCGAAAAAAGCCTCGGCGCCCGCCAAGGTCAAAAAGACCGCAGCGCGCTCCAAGGTCAAAAAAACCGTGGCGCGCACCCGGGCGCGGCCGGCCAAGAAAACCAAGGTCGCGGCAAAACTCACCAAGCGCAAGGTTGCCGCAACGACGCCGAGGAGGCCGGCAGTGAAGGCCAAGCACAGTAAACCCCGCGCCAAGAAATAGCGCGCGGCCGGCGCGGCGCTGCCATTCCTTATCGGCGGGGTGCAGGCGTGTCCGCAAGCTCCCGCAGGTGGCGCATGCGTTCATCCGTCGAG
>DATLVV010000454.1:0-11706 GCA_035577165.1 Steroidobacteraceae bacterium
GTCTTCGGGTCGAGCAGGCGGCGCAATTCATCGATGCTGAGGTCGGTCATTTCCGCCGCAACCTCCAAAATTGGCCGGCCCTCTGCGTAGGCCTTCTTGGCAATGGCTGCGCCGCGCTCGTAGCCGATGATCGGATTGAGCGCCGTCACCAGTATGGGGTTGCGCGCCAATGCCTGGTCCATCCGCGCCCGATTCACCGTGAAGCCGGCCACGGCATGATCGGCCAGATTGCGGCTGCCGATCCCCAGCAATTCCACGCTCTGCAACAGGTTGTACGCGATCAGCGGCAACATGACATTCAGTTGAAAATTCCCCGACGCCGCGGCCACGGTAATGGTTGCATCGTTGCCCATCACCTGCGCCGCCATCATCGCCACCGCCTCCGGCACCACCGGGTTGACCTTGCCCGGCATGATGCTGCTGCCGGGTTGCAGCGCCGGGAGCGCAATTTCGCCGAGACCCGCCAGCGGCCCGCTGTTCATCCAGCGCAAGTCATTCGATATTTTCATCAGACTCACGCTAAGGACCTTGAGCTGACCCGACAGTTCCACCGCCGTGTCCTGGCTCGACAAGGCCTCGAAATAGTTGTCGCTGGGGCGGAATTCGAGCCCGGTGACCGCACCGAGACAGCGCGCAAACGCGGCGCCGAATTGCGGGCGGGCGTTGATGCCGGTGCCGACCGCGGTGCCGCCCTGCGCCAGCCGGTACAAGCGGGGCGTGACCGACGTCAGGCGCGCGGCGGCCCCTGCAATTTGCGCCTGCCACGCGCCCAATTCCTGCGCCAGCGTGACCGGCATCGCATCCATCAGATGCGTGCGGCCGGTCTTGACCGCGTCGCCGAATTCGGCGGCTCTTCGGCCCAAGACCGCGCGCAGGTGTTCGAGCGCCGGCAGCAAACTCTCGTGCAGCAGCAGCGCCGCGGCGACATGGATCGCAGTCGGCACCACGTCGTTGCTGCTTTGACTCATGTTCACCTGATCGTTCGGGTGCACGGCCCGCGACAGCGCCCGCGCCGCCAGGGCTGCGATCACCTCATTGGCGTTCATGTTGCTGCTGGTGCCGGACCCGGTCTGAAACACGTCGATGGGGAAATGCTCGTCGTATCGGCCCGCGGCCACCTCGAGCGCCGCCGCTTGGATCGCCGCCGCCAGGTCCAAGGAAAGATCGCCGAGCTCGGCGTTGGCGGCGGCGGCGGCATGCTTGATGAGACCGAGGGCGCGAATGAAGCCACGCGGCATGCGCAGTCCCGTGGCGGGAAAATTTTGCAGGGCGCGTTGGGTCTGGGCGCCCCACAGAGCGCTCGCCGGCACATCAAGCGCGCCCATGCTGTCGCGCTCGACGCGGGTGGTTGCTGTCATCGCGCCTTACTCCGCGTTCGTTTACGGTAATATTACGGATTCTACACTCAAAGCGACCGCATCCCGATGGCCATGGATTCCTTTGACGCGCTCTCACCCCTCGACGGCCGATACGTGGGCAAGCTGGCGGCAGCCCGATATCTGTTCAGCGAGGCTGGACTGATGCGCGAGCGCGTCCGCGTGGAGTGTGCCTGGTTCCTGGCGCTCGCCGCGGGACCGGCCGCGGCGGCACTTGCCAAACTGCCGCGCCCGGCCCGGGACCTGCTCTCCGCGTTGTGCAAAGATCCGGCCGCCACGGATGTCGCGGCCATCAAGCAAATAGAGGCGCGCACCAATCACGACGTGAAAGCGGTGGAAATTTGGCTGCGTGGCGCGCTGCAGGCGCGCGGCGCGGCCGCTGCCGAACTCGAATGGCTGCATTTCGCATGCACTTCGGAAGACATCAACAATCTTGCCTACGCACTCATGCTGAAGAACGCCCGGGCGACCCTGCTGCTGCCCATGCTGGACGGCATCGCCGGCGCGCTCGACACGCTCGCCCGCCGCCACGCCGCGGCGCCCATGCTGGCGCGCACCCACGGGCAGAGCGCCACGCCCACCACCGTCGGCAAGGAGATGGCAAATGTCGCAGCACGGCTGCAAACGCAGCGCGCCGGCCTTGCGCGCGTCGGCATCCTCGGCAAGATGAACGGCGCCGTCGGCAACTACAACGCGCATGTCGCGGCTCTGCCGCAGGTGGATTGGCTTGGGATGAGCCGCGCATTCGTCGAATCCCTGGGTCTGGAAGTGAACGCCCATACCACCCAGATCGAGCCGCATGATTGGATTGCGGAGTACTGCCATGCGCTCATGCGCGCGAACACCGTGCTTCTCGACCTCGCGCGTGACATGTGGGGTTATATTTCTCTCGGCTATTTCAAGCAGCGTCCGGTCGAGGGTGAGGTCGGTTCCTCCACCATGCCGCACAAGGTAAATCCCATCGATTTCGAAAACGCCGAGGGAAACATCGGCCTGGCCAACGCCTTGCTCGGACACTTCGCCGCCAAGCTGCCCGTGTCGCGCTGGCAGCGCGACCTCACGGACTCCACCGTTATGCGCAATATCGGCGTCGCAATCGGTCACTGCACGCTGAGCTATGGATCGCTGGCGGCGGGCCTGGCCAAGGTCGAACTCGATCCGGCACGCGTTGCCGAGGATCTGGACCGCGCCTGGGAGGTTCTTGGGGAGGCCGTGCAAACCGTGATGCGCGCCCATGGAATTGCGGACGCATATGACAGATTGAAGACGTTCACGCGCGGCCGTCCGATCAACAAGGAGGCCATGCACCAATTCATCGCCAGCCTGGACCTGCCGCCAGCCGCCAAGGAACGGCTTCTCAGCTTGGAACCGGGCACCTATGTGGGTTTGGCGCCGATGCTTGCCAACCGCACCGGCAGGCCATAGCCTAGGGTTCGGGCTTGGATGGGGCGTCTGAAACGTGACGCAGTTAGCACGGGCCATTCGGGGCCTAACGGTACTATCCCTCAAAGCACGCGAGGTCGGGCAATTTACCCACTACCTCCAATTGAGGCAATCGGATATGGCGGGCAGCACGGAAGAACGGACGAAACCGATCATTGACAGGGTCCCTGGGGCCGGCGCAGACCAGACCTCGGGATCCGGTACCCGTACCATTGTCACGACCATGCCGGAAGTTCGCGAGGCCAGCCTCAAGGTCGCCAAGTCCGCGCAGCGGCTGCTGTCGATTTTCACTCAAGATTTGGAGCCCCTGATTTACGGCGAGGAACCGTTCCTCGAAGCCATCAAACGCCTGGTTCTGGCGCGCTCCTACGCCAAGGTGCGGGTGCTGCTGGCCGATCCGTCGCGGGCCATGGTCGACAACAACCGATTTCTCGCGCTGGCGCGCCGCTTGACCAGCTGCATCGATTTGCGGGCCATGAGCCCCGAGTACCCGGCCAGCGCCGGCGCGTTCATCATCGCGGACGACAAGGCCCTGGTGTACCGGCTGCAGGCCGACCGCTGGGACGGCATCTCCGATATGAACGACCCCGCCGTGGTTCGCCGCTACTTGAATTTCTTCGATGAAGTCTGGCAGACCAGCATGCAAGAATCGCAGATGCGGCAAATGCTGATGTAGCCTTCGGCGCCGGTCCGCGCCCCGTATAATGGGCGGATGCAGGCGCCCTCCCCGACATTCTCCCCGGGTCCCAAACCTGCCGACGCGGTCATCGTCGGCATGTCGGGCGGCGTCGACTCCGCGGTCGCGGCGCTGCTGCTGCAGCGCGCCGGCTACGCGGTGCAGGGGCTGTTCATGTCCAATTGGGAGGACGAGGACGACGCTTACTGCACCACGGCCGGCGATTTTCAGGATGCGCGCCTGGTTTGCGAAACTCTCGGCATACCCCTGCATCGCGTGAGTTTCGCCGCCGAGTACCGCGAAAAAGTTTTCAATTTATTCCTGCGCGAATATGCCGCCGGCCGAACCCCGAATCCGGACGTTCTCTGCAATCGCGAAATCAAGTTCGGCGTCTGTTTCGACTACATGCACCGGCTGGGGGCCTCCTGGATCGCCACCGGCCACTATGCCCGGGTGCGGCAGTCCGGCGCCGGCCCGCAATTGCTGAAGGCCGCGGACACGGCCAAGGACCAGAGCTACTTTCTTCACAGCGTTGCCGCGGCTTCGCTCGGCAGGACTCTGTTCCCGATCGGCGGGCTGCGCAAGGCGGAGGTGCGCAAGCTGGCGCACGCGGCAGGGCTGCCGGTGTACGACAAGCCGGACAGCACCGGCATCTGCTTCATCGGCGAGCGGCCCTTTCAAGAGTTCCTGGGCCGATATCTTCGCACCGAGCCCGGACCGATCGAGACCGACGCGGGTGTGGTGCTCGGCGAGCATCGCGGCCTGGCCCTGTACACCCTGGGCCAACGATCCGGCCTGAGGCTGGGCGGGCGCGCGGGCGCAGCCGCCGCACCGTGGTATGTCGCCGACAAGGACATGCAACGCAACGCCCTGATCGTCGTGCAGGACCAGGACCATCCGCTGTTGTTGTCCGATGCCTTCGATGTGGAACAGATGCACTGGCTGAATGTGCGCGATACGGAACCGCCGGACGAATGCTGCGTCAAGACGCGTTATCGGCAGGACGACCTCGACTGCGCGCTGGGTCCAGCGGGCGCGCATTGGCGCGTGACCCTCCGCCTGCCCGCACGCGCCGTCACGCCCGGACAATACGCGGTATTTTACAGCGGTGAGCAATGTCTTGGCGGCGGCATCATTGCGCGACGGTTCAATTCGCGCATGGGCGCAGGCGCCGGCAGAATCACCTATAATTCTCATTTTTCCGCGGAGGGGTCATGACGGATAGCTTCAAGGCAAGAACGACGCTCAAGGTGGGCGCGCAGCAATATGAAATCTTGAGCCTCGAAGCGCTCAAGTCGCTCAATGTCGGCCGCCTGCCCTTCTCCTTGAAGATTCTGCTGGAGAACCTGTTGCGCTTCGAGGATGGCGTGAACGTCACCAAGAACGATATCGAGGCGCTGTTGCAATGGGACCCGAAGGCGCTGCCGAGTCATGAGATTGCGTTCACCCCGGCGCGGGTCATCATGCAGGACTTCACCGGCGTCCCGTGCATCGTGGATCTGGCCGCCATGCGCGAAGCCATCGTGCGTCTGGGGGGCGATCCGCAGCGGGTCAACCCGCTGGCACCTGCCGAACTGGTCATCGATCACTCGGTGCAGGTCGACGAATACGGGGCCGCCGATTCTTTGCAGCACAACAACGAAATCGAATTCAAGCGCAACGGCGAGCGCTACATGTTCCTGCGCTGGGGCCAGACCGCATTCAGTAATTTCAAGGTCGTGCCGCCCAACACCGGCATCGTCCACCAAGTGAATATCGAGCATCTGGCGCGGGTCATTTTCTCGGCCGAAGGAGCCGGCAGTAAACTCGCCTATCCGGATACCTTGGTTGGCACCGATTCGCATACCACCATGGTCAATGGGCTGGGAGTGCTGGGTTGGGGGGTGGGCGGCATCGAAGCCGAGGCCGCCATGCTCGGCCAGCCCGTCACCATGCTGATCCCGCAGGTGATCGGCTTCAAGCTGACCGGCAGCCTGCCCGCAGGCACCACGGCCACCGATCTCGTGCTGACCGTCACCGAGATGCTGCGCAAAGTGGGGGTGGTGGACAAGTTCGTGGAATTCTTCGGCGACGGCCTCAAAGGCCTGCCGCTCGCCGACCGCGCCACGATTGCCAACATGTCGCCGGAATTCGGCTCGACCTGCGCCATCTTCCCCATCGATGAAGAGACCATTCGCTACCTGGCGCTGACCGGCCGGACATCGGATCAGATTGCCCTGGTCGAGGCCTACGCCAAGGCGCAGGGATTGTGGCGCATCAACGGCGCACCGGCCGCCGATTACACGCAGGTCGTCGAACTCGACCTGTCGACGGTCGAACCGTCTCTCGCCGGACCAAAGCGGCCGCAGGACCGCGTGCCGCTGCGCAACGCCAAGAGCGTGTACCAAAGCAGCGTCAAGAAGATGGCCGACGAGCGCGCGCAGAAAAATCCGCAGGCCCGCGGGGTTGCTTCGGCCACTGTCGGCGGCAGCGCCTTCGAGGTCAAGGACGGTGCGGTGCTGATCGCCGCCATCACCAGTTGCACCAACACCTCGAACCCCGCCGTGCTGGTCGCCGCCGGATTGCTGGCGCGCAATGCGGCCGCGCGCGGCCTCAAGTCCAAGCCCTGGGTCAAGACATCTCTGGCGCCGGGTTCACGCGTCGTGACCGACTACCTGCGCAAGGCCGGGTTGTTGAGAGACCTGGAGGCGCTCGGGTTTTACACCGTGGGTTACGGATGCACCACCTGCATCGGCAACTCCGGCCCCTTGAAGCCGGAAATTTCCGAAGCCGTCAGGAGCGCCGATGTCGTCGCCTGCTCGGTGCTGTCCGGCAATCGAAATTTCGAGGGCCGCGTGCATCCGGAAATCAAAATGAATTTCCTCGCCTCCCCGCCGCTGGTGGTTGCCTACGCGCTCGCGGGGAGCTTGGACATCGACATCACCACCGAGCCCCTGGGACAGGGCAGCGACGGCAAACCGGTGTATTTGAAGGAAGTCTGGCCGAGCGCAGCGGACGTGGCGGCGGCGGTGGCCGGATCGGTGGATTCGGCGATGTTCAGCAAGGGGTACGCCAACGTATTTTCGGGCGATGCGAACTGGAGCGCGATCAAGACGCCCGCGGGCAAGATCTACTCCTGGGACGGCAAATCCACATACGTCAAGAACCCGCCGTACTTCGACGGCATCACCATGACGCCGGCGCCGGTGGCCGATATCAAGGGCGCGCGCGCGCTGGCAGTGCTGGGCGATTCGGTCACCACCGATCATATTTCGCCCGCCGGCAACATTTCCAAGTCCAGTCCGGCGGCCAAGTACCTGCTGTTGCAGGGCGTGCAAGCCGTGGATTTCAATTCCTACGGCGCACGCCGCGGCAACCACGAAGTGATGATGCGCGGCACCTTTGCCAACATCAGGCTGCGCAACCTGTTGCTGCCGGGCACGGAGGGCGGCGTGACGCTGCACATTCCCAGCGGCGAACAAATGTCCATTTTCGATGCCGCAATGAAGTACAAGACCCAGGGCATTCCTCTGATTATTCTTGCCGGCAAGGAGTACGGCACCGGCAGCTCGCGCGACTGGGCCGCCAAGGGCACGATGCTGCTGGGGGCGAAGGCCGTGATCGCCGAGAGCTTCGAGCGCATTCACCGTTCCAACTTGATCGGCATGGGCGTGCTGCCCCTGCAATTCAAGGAAGGTCAAAACACGCAGAGCCTCGGGCTCAGCGGCAAGGAGACCTTCGAAATCGCCGGGCTCAATCGGGGTGCGGCGAAATTCGTCAAAGTGATCGCCAAATCCGACGACGGCACGCTGACCACTGAATTCGAGGCGCGCCTGCGCATCGATACCCCCAAGGAACTCGACTACTATCAACACGGCGGAATTCTGCAATACGTATTGCGGCAGCTCGCCACAGCCAGCAAGGCGGCCTAATTATGTCCCTCACCATGTATACGGCAACGGTGCCGACCTGCACACGTGCATTGAACAACCTTGCGGCGATCCTCGAGAAGGCCGCCGCACACGCCGAGGCGCGCAAGATCGCCCCCGCGGTATTGCTGAACAGCCGGTTATTTCCGGATATGTTCCCGCTCGCCACACAGATCCACATTGCCAACGACATTGCTCAAGGCGGCGCCGCGAGGCTTGCAGGCGCGGAGGTTCCGGCTTTCGAGGCGAAGGAGCGCAGCATTGCCGAATGGATCGCCACCTCGCGCGCAACCGTCGCTTATCTCGAAGCCTTGAAACCCGCGCAATTCGAGGGCGCCGAGGACAGGACCATCACCTGGCAGACCCGCTCGACGACGCGGAATATGCAGGGTACCGCCTACCTGTTCCACCACGTGCTGCCGAACGTGTTTTTCCATGTCACCACGGCCTATGACATTCTCCGGCAGGCGGGACTCGACCTCGGCAAACTGGACTATCTGGGAAGGACTTGAACCACCCATGCAAACAACGACGGCATTCGAGCTCTCCGGATTTCGCACCCTGCGGTCCTTGGGCGTGGTCAGGGGAATCACGGTGCGCACCCGAGCCCTGCCCCTGAGCATCATCGGCAGCTTGCGAACTTTGTTCGGCGGGCGGGTCGGGATTTTTTCCGACCTGTGCGAGTCGGCGCGGGAGGAATCCTTTCAGCTCATGATCTCGCACGCGCGCAAGATGGGCGCCAATGCCGTCGTCGGGGTTCGCTACGATACCGGCCCGATGGTGGGTGCCGCCGAGGTCCTGTGCTATGGAACGGCCGTGATCGTCGAAGCGCTGAATTCCGCGGCCCATGGCTGATCTATGGCGGGTTGCGGCGATTGCCGCGACCGTTGTCTGCGGCCTGTCCGTCGATCCCGCGTTTGCCCGGGACCCACCGCTGCTGTCGCTCACCCCGGAGCACTTCAAGGCCACCGCCACGCTCGAGACCGATCCGCTCGGCAAGGTCGTTATCTCCACGCAAAAGGGCTTCGTGGATTATTCCGGTCCGCTGCACATGCTGTGGCACGATGAGTTTCTCACGGCATCGATTGATCCGAAGACCGGCGGGAAATCGTTTCAAGTCCGTGCGGACATAACGTACAGCGGCAATTGGCGCTACTACCAGAACGCCGCCTATCAGGCCGCCGACGGACCGCGTTCGGTGCCGGCAACTCTGATCGGCAAGGAAGCGGTGAATTGCGCCGTGGGCGAGTGCCTCTCCACCGAGCGCGTCGCATTCGCCGTCGACGAGGAATTGCTGCGGCAGCTCGCGGCGGCCTATGTGCCGGGTAAGCCGGTCATTTGGCCGTTCAAGGCGTTGGCGAAAACAGGGCCCGCCTATGCCGGCGGACTCTCGAACGCCGAAATTACCGGCCTGCTCCTGAAAGTCGACGAATTCACCCACACTCCCAGCGTCGTCGCGGCCAGTCCCGCAGGCGTGCGGGCCGCCCTCGATCTCGGGGTCGGCGGCATGGCGGTGGCCGCGACTGCGGAGCAGCCGAATCGGGCGGGAATCTTGATCATTGCCGTAACCCCCGGCTCGATCGCGCAGAAGTCCGGCATCATCGTGGGCGACATCCTGATCGAGTTCAATGGCCGTCCGGTCAAGCAGCCCGCAGATCTGCAAGCCGCGGTTGCAGCGGGCAACGCAGGATCAGCCGTTCCCATCAAGCTGTACCGGGGTACGGACCCGATCTCGCTGACGGCGCATTTCTAGTTGACGCTGCCGGCTTTGACCAGCACCATTTTGCTCGGGTTGAGGTGCTTTTTGATCGCCGCATTGATCTCGTCCCGCGTCAGTGCGTTGACCGCGCCGGGAAATTCCTCCAGCCGGCTCACATCGTAGCCGCGCTGCACATCGGCCAAGATGGCGTTCGCGAGTCCGGCGGTCGTCGATAGACTCACGTGGTAGCCGCCGATCAGGCCCTGCTTGCGCGCCGCGAGCTCATCCTCGGTGATGCCGTCTTTCCACCACCGCTGCAGCTCGCGACGCGTCGATGCGACTCCCTTCTCCAGCAGCACCGGCGCAAAGCTCGCTGAGATGTCCCATTTGCCGTCGACGATGCTGTCTTCGGAAACCGCGGCCGAAATGTTGTACGTCAGGCCCTCCCGGTCGCGCACGATGCCCATCAAGCGGCCCGTGAAGCCACTGCCGAGAATTGCCGTGCCCACGCGCAAAGCCAACGCATCGGGATCCTTGTAGCGCAACCCCGTGGGTTGACCGATGAGCACCGAAACGCTCGGCTTGTCGGCAAGCGTCACGGAGATTTCTCGCGCTGCCGGCAGTGCGGCGGCAGCCGCGGGGCGGACGTAATCCTGACCGCCGCTCCAGCCGGAAAACGCGCGGCCGACCTCGCCCGCCGCCTCAGCCGCGGCCACGTCGCCGACCACGAGCAGGGTCATGTGGGCCGGCCCGTAGTATTTCGCGTGAAAAGCCTTGAGCTCGTCCAGAGTCGCCGACTTTGCCGCGGCCTCATAGTCGGTCACCGTGTGCGGGCGGTTCGGATGCCCCTGCGGGAACAGTGCACGACCGAACACTTCCTGCGCGCGCGCTTCGGTGTTCTGCGCCGAGGCCTGCAGCGCGCCGAACAGCTGCTGCTGCGCCTTGCTGAACTC
The DNA here is from genome assembly GCA_035577165.1 of Steroidobacteraceae bacterium. Taxonomy (GTDB): domain Bacteria; phylum Pseudomonadota; class Gammaproteobacteria; order Steroidobacterales; family Steroidobacteraceae; genus Bog-1198. The sequence goes on from DATLVV010000454.1 coordinate 10,056, forward strand.
TTGCGGCTGCAAGGCGGGCGTGCGCAATTCCGCGGCTATCAGACCGATGATCAGCGGCAGATCCTTCTTGAGACATTTGGCGCGAACCTCCACGGATTGCGGGCCGACGCTGAAAGCAATTTCGGCGCCCACATTGTCCAATTGTTCGGCGATCGCAAACTTGTCGAGGCTCGTCGTGCCGCGGTCGAGCATCATTCCGGTCAGGGTCGGAATGGCGATGTTGCCGGGCTCAGCCATCGCATCGCCGGCGGGCAGCGATCCCAAAATCACGACCACATTCTTCACGTCGGTGTGATAAGTGATCAAATCGATGCCCGCCACCGCCGCGCGATGGCCTTGATCGGCCACAGCGGCCGCGGCCGCCCCGCTCGCCAGCAGCAATGCAGTCAACGCATAGCGGCGCATCACTTGCGCTTCTCCACTGGCGGCGCGGGCGGCCCTGGCTGCCCTGGCGGCACTGGAATGAACCAGCCCGTCGTACTCTGATCCTCGTTGAAATACTTCTTGGCGACGCGTTGTACATCGGCGGGGGTCACTTGCTGCACCTTTTGCGGAAAAGTTATGTAAAGGGTCCAGTCGCCGACCGCGATCCATTCGTTGATCTCCCCGGCCACCGCGGCGGTGCCGTCGCGCTTGTATGCATCGGCGGCAATGTATTGCTGTTTGACCCGGGCCACTTCCGCCGCGGTCACACCGTCGCTCTTGATCCTGGCAATCTCCGCGAGCAAGGCCTTTTCGACGGCTGCGTGCGCGGCGCCCGGCGCCAGAACCGCATACATGGTGTGCAGCGACAGGTCGCGATGCAGATCCGTGCCTGCGCCGGCGTTCAGGGCCAGCCCCTGGTCGACGAGAGCGCGATACAGGCGCGCATTCTTGCCCGAACTCAAGATGGCATCGAGCATCTCGAGCGCCGGTTGATCCGAATCCCTGCCGTTCGGCACCTTGTGCGCAATGATCACGGTCCCGAGTTCTCCGGGCCGCTTGACGACGACGCGGCGTTCCCCGGTTTGCGGCGGTTCCTCCGTGTAGATCGCCGGTATGGGTGCGGGCGAACGGGCATACACGCCGTAGTATTTTTTGACCAAATTCAAGGTGTCGGCGGCGTCGATATCTCCGATTGCCGTCACCGTCGCATTGTTGGGCCAATAGAACGTGTCATAGAACTCGCGCAATTTGGCGATGGGAACATGCTCGATGTCGCTCTTCCAGCCGATCGTGGGATGGTGGTAGGGCAATGCGACGTAGGCCGCCGCCGTCACCTCCTCCATGAGCACGCTGTCGGGATCGTTCTTGCCGCGCTCGAATTCGTTTCGAACCACGGTCATTTCGGACTGGCGGTCAGGCTCGTGCAGCCACAAGTGCCGCATGCGATCGGCTTCGATCGCGACATAGCCGTCCAGGCTTTCGCGGCCGATGGTCGCGAAGTAATTGGTGCGGTCGAACGAAGTGCTCGCATTGAACTGGCCGCCGACGCGCTCGAGAAATATCTTGACGCTGTTGCCCTTGGGATCATTGAAGCTCTCGCTGCCCTTGAACATCAGGTGTTCGAGAATATGCGTCGCGCCGGTCGTTCCCGTCACCTCATTGCGCGAGCCGACCTGGTACGTCACCTGAAAAGTCACCACCGGTGCCGAATGATCCGGGACCAGCA
>DATLVV010000455.1:0-3108 GCA_035577165.1 Steroidobacteraceae bacterium
GGGAGCGATGGGCGCCGCCCTCGTGTCCATGGTCTGCAATGTCACCATCGGCAAGAAAGGTTACGAGGCGGTTGAGCCTGAAATGCGCGCGGTACTGCAGGAATCTGAACAGGTGCGCCGACGCCTGACCGCCATGGTGGCCGAGGACATCGCCGCCTTCGACAGCATATTGGCCGCGTACAAGCTGCCCAAGGCCAGCGACGACGACAAGGCACGGCGGGCCGACGCCATTCAGGCGGGCTTGCGCCGTGCGACCGAGACGCCGCTCGACTGCGCGCGAGTGTGCGCGCAGGTCATTGCATTGGCGCGGCGCGCGAGCGAACGCGGTTATCTCAACGTCATCAGCGACGGCGGTGTCGGGGTGCTCGCGGGATTCACCGGGCTGCGCAGCGCCGCACTGAATGTCTACATCAACGCCCCCGCCCTCAAGGACCGCGCGTTCGCCGAACGCGCGACCGCCGAGCTGGAAAGGCTGGTCGCGCAGTGCGCCGCCGAGAGCGAGTCGGTGTACCGGATCGTGCGCGAGAAACTAGGGTGACGGGGAGCCTGTATGAGTAATCCATATGCCCGGCGGTAGAATCGACGCCGATCGCGCCTTCAAAACGCTGCGCTTGGCCGTGCTGACGATCTCGGATTCGCGGGACGCCAGCAACGACACCTCCGGCGATCTGCTCGCGGAGCGCATTCTCGCCGCCGGGCACGAGCTCAAGGCCCGCGCGCTGGTGCGCGACGACAAGGACCGCATACAGCAGCAGGCAAAACAGTGGATCGAGGACCCCGGCATCGATGTGATCATCTCCACCGGCGGCACCGGCCTCACCGGCCGCGATGTGACGCCCGAGGCATTGCGCGAACTCTTCGACAAGGAGCTCGAGGGGTTCACGGTGCTCTGGCATCTCATTTCCTATGAGACGGTGGGGGTGTCGACCATGCAATCGCGCGCCTGCGCCGGCATTGCCGGCAACACGGTCATCTACGTTCTGCCGGGCTCGAACGGCGCCTGCCGCGACGGTTGGGACAAGCTGATCAGTTTGCAGCTCGACAGCCGCCACCGGCCGTGCTCGATCGTGGAGGTCATGCCTCGCTTTCAAGAAAGCTGAATGGGCGGCGCAGAACAGTCAGTGTTGTCGGTCGAAGCGGCGCGCGAGCGGATGCTGAGCGCGGTGCGGCCTACGGACCGGGAGTCGGTGCCTCTGCATGCGGCCTTGCGGCGCACCCTTGCGGATTCGCTGCTGGCAACGCGCAGCCAGCCTCCCTTTCGATCTTCGGCCATGGACGGCTACGCGGTGCGCTCGGCTGATCTGCCGCTCGAGCGTCTGCGGGTCGCGGGCGAAGCGGCGGCGGGCCGCGCCTACCCCGGCTCGCTCGAACCAGGCCAGGCGGTGCGGATCTTTACCGGGGCTCCGGTGCCCCCGGGGGCCGATGCCGTGATTCCGCAGGAGCGGGTGCGCCGTGAGGGCCACGACGTCCTCATCGACGAAGCCGCGAATCCGGGGAAAAATATCCGCGACCTCGCCGTCGATTTTGCCGCGGGCAGCCCGCTCGTCCGCGGCGGCACGCCGCTGGGCGCCGGACACATTGCGCTCGCCGCGGCGACCGGCCTCGCCGCCTTGAACGTCAGACGCGCGCCGCGGATCGCCCTGCTTGCCACCGGGAGCGAAATCGCCGCTCCCGGCACTGCGGCAGGTCCGGATCAAATTTACGATTCGGTGACCTTTGGGTTGGCCGCAATGATCGATGGCTGGGGCGGAATTGCCGTGCGCCACGCGGCAACTCCGGACGATGCTGCGGCGGTATCGCACGCACTCGGCGACGCCATCGGCGCCGCGGACCTCGCGGTGATCGTCGGCGGCGCGTCCGTCGGTGACTACGATAACGTCAAGCAAGCCCTTGCTGCCCGGGGTCTCGACATTTCGGTGCCGGCAATCGCGGTACGCCCCGGCAAGCCGACCTGGTTCGGTACCGTCGCCGCCTCGCCCATTCTTGGCCTTCCGGGGAATCCGGCCGCCGCCTTCGTTTGCGCAGGCCTTTTTTTGCGTCCACTCATCCACGCCTTTCTCGCGCAGCAAGCCGCAGCGCCGTGGGCGCGCGCGGTGCTCGACGGCCATGCCGACAAGAATGGCGAGAACGAAGCCTACCTGCGGGCGTGGGTGGAGGTGGACGGCGATGCCCGGCTGAGCGTGCGCCCATTCGAGAATCAAGATACCTCCCTCGTGTCCATATTTGCCGCATCAAACGCGCTGCTGTGCCGCCCGCCGCGAGCGGCGCCGGCGCGACACGGCGAACTCGTCGACGTATTGCTGCTCGACCCGGGGCTCCTAGCCGCAATGCATTCGTAGCACATGCGCGGGCCAAGGAACAAGCCGCGACGCCGGCGCCTCAGGTTCATGCCGAGCGCCCGACTACGGCGGCGCGCCGTGCGCCTGTTCCGGCGGGCTCCGAAGACCGCACAGCTGCTGATCGTGCTCACGCTCGCCATCCTGCTTTGGCTGGCTCTCAACTGGATGTATCAAGTTGTGCGCAAGCCATCGGAGCTCTTCTTTCCGGTCAGCGGCACGCTCAATAAGTCGCCGGGCGAAACCTGGCGGCAGTACGCACCGCTGTTCAAGAAGAATTCCACCAGTGTGATTTCCCCCGAGTTGCTCGCGGCGCTCGCTCAGGTTGAGGGATCCGGCAATCCGGTGGTGCGAACCTACTGGCGCTGGTCATTCAACCCCAGACCCTTCGAGGTCTACCGCCCGGCATCGAGCGCGGTGGGCATGTACCAGATCACGGACGGCACCTTTGCCGAAGCCCGACGCTATTGCATCCACGATCATACCGTGATCGACGATGGCCCATGGAACGACTGGAAGTCCTGCTGGTTCAATCGATTGTATACGCGCGTGATCCCATCGCACGCGGTCGAGCTCACGGCAGCCTATCTCGATCGCAGCGTGGCGGGTGCGCTGCAGCACCATCCTACGAAAATCGCGACGCTGGAACAAAAACAGGAGCTGGCGGCGCTCATCCACCTTTGCGGAGCCGGCGCGGGCGATGCCTACGTGCGGCGCGGCCTACGCTTGGCGGAGGGACAGCGGTGCGGCGATCATGATGCCCGGGACTATG
>DATLVV010000456.1:0-12225 GCA_035577165.1 Steroidobacteraceae bacterium
ACAAAACTGGGGCCGCGTGGCGCATACCAGATGCCGCCGCTGAAATAGTAGTGGCTGCCGCCGTGATAGTACGGGCGATAATTCTCGGGCAAGCTCGGCCGCGCCGTGCCCATGGGCGGGTAGTAGTGGCCGTGATTGTAGCGGCTGTCCAATACCTGACCGCGCCCGTCATAGGTCGGCCGCGGCACCGGTCGCGGCGTCGTTGGCCGCGCCACCGGCGGAGTTCGCGCTTCCGGCCGCGGGGCGGCATGGCTGTGCTCATCGGCAACGGCGCTGCCGGCCTGCACGCCCCACAACAGGATGCAGAACGACCATAGTGCTATTCTCGCCGTTGCGCTCATACCGCCCCTCAACTCACCGTATAACCGCGCCCCTGCAAGCACGCGCCAATGGCACGCCGATAGGAATCGGCCCGCGCCCGCCCGGCAGCGGCGCTTTGATTGAGCTGCTGCTGAGTATGTTGCGCCTGCTGTTGAGCGCTCGCATCCGCAGCCGAACCGACGATCGCGCCGGTTGCGCCGCCGACCAACGCGCCGGCCCCCGCATTATAAGGACCGGCAATGATCGAACCTATGATCGCGCCGCCGATGGCGCCCGCGGCCGTGCTCGCTCCCGGCGGATTGGCGGGCTGAACCACAACGCGCTCATAACCCGCATTCGCGCGGCTCGGATCAACGCCGGTTTGCTCCACCGCCCACACGTGGCATTCATAGCGGTCGCGTTCGGTTTGTTCCGGAGTTTGACCATTGGCAGGATAGACGAAGACGCGTTGCGGCGGCGGTGACGCCACCACGACGGTGCGCGGCGGCGGTGTCACGCAGGCCGCCAACAATATCGCCGCGGCAAGCGGCATGGCAAACCGCAGACGGGTCAGTCCTTGGGGTGAAGAATGCACCAATTTCGTACGCTCCAATTTCCGGTACCTAATCATTTCAACGCGGAACGGCCGCTTCAGTTGACACCCTTCGACCCCTTAAGTTCGTGGCCGTCCTACTTGGCAGGCTTACGAAATTTTAATATGAACTGATCCGTTTTACCTTTGATGGCCGGGTCGAAAACCTTCAAGGTGTGATCGTCGGCGGTCTGATGCAGTAAATCGCTGCTTTCCGCCAATTTGAAGCCGGCCGCGAGTACTTCCGCCTTGACCGTCTCCGGGTCGATCCTATGTAAAGTCTTGGTATCCCGCGCGCCCGATCCCGCCTCGGCGGCGTGATCCAGTACCAGATAGATGCCGCCCGGCTTCAGGGAATCGAACATCAACTTGTTGAATGCCGTCACGTCCAGCCCCGCAATATTGTGCAGGTCATGATAGTTGAGCGAGGTCCACACCAAATCGACCGGGACCGGGGCTGAGAGTTTGGCCAACGGCTGAACCGTGACGGTGACATTGGCATAGTTCGGGTCGGCGGCAATCGCCTTCACCTTCGCGGCAAAATCGGCCATGTCCGCGGGCGCGTCGGCCGGCCGCTCGGGCACCAGGGCGTACACATGCCCCCCGCTGCCGACGGCCTTGCTGAAGATGCGCGTGAAGTAGCCTCCGGCGGGAAAGAACTCCGCGATCTGCGCGCCCGGTTTGACACCCGTGAATGCCAGGGTCTCCGCGGGCTTGCGATTCGCATCACGCTGCTTGTCGGCATCGGGGCGATTGCTGTCGGCAACGGCGGAGGCGATGTTGGCGGGAACGGATTTGGCGCTCGCGCAGTTTGCGGTCAGCGTCAAAGCGGCGCTGAATGCCGCCGCGAGAATCAGTGAGTAGCGAATCATGAAACACTCCCTCTTTTGGGTCGACGCCTGCGAATTTTGCCAGCGGCATTCTAGCACTGCGCAAACATGCTTTTCTCCGTCGCTCTTTTGACAGTCGCAGCCGCAGCCGCGGCGTATGATCAACACCCAACAGGTGGACGCAGGATGCCGCGCATGAGTTTGAGTGTCTTCGATATCTTCAAGATCGGCATCGGTCCGTCCAGCTCGCATACCATGGGGCCGATGAATGCGGCCCGCAGCTTCGTTCTATTGTTGGAGGCCCGCGGGCTACTACCGGTCACCTCGCAGGTGTCCGCGCAGCTGTATGGCTCCCTGGCGCTGACCGGCCGGGGGCATTGCACGGATCGCGCCGTGCTCCTGGGACTCGAGGGAATGAGCCCCGACACCATCGATTCGGCCGCCGTCGAGCCCGCACTGCAGAGGATCCGCAGCGACGGCCGCATCCGCTTGTTGGGCAAGCATGAGATAGCCTTCGATGAACCGCTCAATCTGCTGTTCCATATGGACCAGGTCCTGCCGGGTCATTCCAACGGCATGCGCTTCACGGCGCACGACGCAGGCCTGCAGGTGCTGGCGCGCGAGGAGTACTACAGTATCGGCGGCGGCTTCGTGGTGCGGGCCGGCGCCACGGCGGACGTGGGCGCAGCGCGCGCCGTGCCGCCGTATGAATTCAATTCCGGCGCGCGCCTGCTCGAGCACGGGCGGGCGCAGGGTCTGGAAATTCACGAACTCATCCTGGCGCGCGAGCGCACCTGGCGCAGCGATGCCGACATTCGCGCAGACCTCATGAGAATTTGGCAGGTGATGCAGGATTGCGTGCGGCGCGGCTTCGAAGCCCAGGGTCTGTTGCCGGGGGTACTCGGGGTGCGCCGGCGGGCGCCGAAATTGTATCGTCAGCTCATGAGCGGCAATCCGTTGGGTCCCATGCATGCGCTCGATTGGGTCAACGTATTCGCGCTGGCCGTCAACGAAGAAAATGCGGCGGGCGGTCAGGTCGTCACCGCGCCGACCAACGGCGCGGCGGGGATCGTGCCGGCCGTGCTGCATTACTACCGGCGGTTCGAGCCGGGAGCCGACGACGACGGCATCATTCGCTTCCTGCTCACCGCCGCCGCCATCGGCATGCTCTACAAACAGAATGCCTCCATTTCCGGCGCCGAGATGGGCTGTCAAGGAGAAGTCGGCGTCGCCTGTTCCATGGCGGCGGCCGGATTGGTGTCGGCGCTCAACGGCAGCAACGAGCAGATAGAAAATGCCGCGGAAATAGGCATGGAACACAATCTCGGCCTGACCTGCGATCCGGTCGCAGGATTGGTGCAAATTCCCTGCATCGAGCGCAATGCCATGGGTTCGGTGAAGGCGATCAACGCGGCGCGCCTGGCGATGCGCGGCGACGGCTCGCACAAGGTATCGCTCGATCAAGTGATCGCCACCATGCGTCAAACCGGGCGCGACATGTCGACCATCTACAAGGAAACTTCGCAGGGCGGCCTCGCGGTCAACGTCCCGGAATGTTGAGCCGCCGCCTTGCTGAGTCACCGGCTGACCGCGCTCAATCCCGGTCAGCCGGTGGCTTGCAGTCCTTGAGCGATGCCGCTGATGGTGGCGCGCAAGGCGCCGAACAGCGCCCGATCCTCGCGTCCTGTTGCGCGCCAGCGCTGCAATAGATCCACTTGCATGAGGTGCATGGGATCGATATAGGGATTGCGCAGCTTGATCGAGCGCTGCAAGGTTGGATCACTGTCGAGCAATTGCGCCGCGCCCCGCAGGCCGAGTACATGCCTCACGGTCAGGTCATATTCCCTGCGGATGGGCTCTGCCTGCACGCGCAGCGAATCGCCGGCCAGAGCATTGTAATGACCTGCAATTTCCAGGTCGGTGCGCGCCAGCATGGCCTCCACATCGTCCAGCAGATGCCCGAAGAAGGGCCAATGCGCCGCCATTTGGCCGATCACTTCGACGCCGTGCTCCTCCGTTGCCGCCTGCAGGCCGCTGCCGAAGCCGAACCATCCCGGCAGCATGTGCCGGCTTTGCGTCCAAGCAAACACCCACGGAATGGCGCGCAGGGCATGCACGCCGTCGCCCACGGCGCGCGCCGCGGGCCGCGATCCGATGTGCATACGTTCGATCACATCGAGGGGCGTGGCTGCGCGAAAATATTCGAAGAACTGCGGGCTGCAGAATACCAGATCACTATACGCCGCCAGACTGCGCGCGGCGATTGTCTGCATCGCGGCCAACTGCTCCGCGGGGACCGGGCGGCGCTCTGCGGCTTGCGCCGTCGCCAGAGCGACCGACGCAAAGGTGCGCTCGAGAGTGCGCATGGCGATCGGGCGCAGGCCGTAACTCTGATTGACGACCTCCCCCTGCTCCGTCAAGCGCAGAACGCCGCGAATGGCGCCCTCCGGGACCGCCTCGACCAGGTTTTCGGTGCGCCCGCCGCCGCGCGCAGGCGTACCGCCGCGGCCGTGAAAGATCAGCAGGTTGATGCCGGATTCGCGCGCCGCCAGCAGCAATGCGCTCTGCGCCACCTGCAGCGCCCAGCGCGAGGCGGTAATGCCGCCTTCTTTGTTGGTGTCCGAATAACCGATCACCACGACTTGGCGGTTGCCGCGCGCCACCAAATGACGGCGGTAGGCAGGTTCGTCGTGCAGCGCGCGCAGCACGTCGCCCGCCCGCTCCAGCGAATCGATGGATTCCAGCAGCGGTGCCACATCGAGAGGCGATTCCCCCGTGCGTTTGTCGGTGATATCGGCCCATCGCGCCAGCAGCAGGACTGCCAGCACGTCTTCGGGTCCCTGCGCACCGCTGACGATATATTCGCCGATGGCGCGGCTGCCGAATTTGTGGCGCGCCTGCGCGATGGCCTCGAACACCCACAGGCTGCGCCGGCCGATGGCATCGAAGTTCGATGTCGGCCCCTGATCGCGCGCCAGTAGATCGCGCAATTGACGCAGTCTCTCGTCGGGGGCGAGCAGCGGCCAATCCGCGATGCCCAACCCCTGCGCAATCACCTGGTCGTGCAGGTGCGCATGTTGAGTGACGTCGAGGGTCGCCAGATGAAAGCCAAAGGTGCGCACTCTGCGCATGAAGCGGCGCACCAGGAAATATCCGGCGTGGCGTCCGCGATTCAGGGTCAGGCTCTCGGCCGCGAGCGCCACGTCCGAAAGCAATTCGTCCGGGCTCTGGTAGGCATTGGGCCGCCCTTCGTAGGTCGCCTTGAGCCGCTCGCCGATTTGGCCGAAGAACACCCGGTACGGCATCCGATCGTGCCGTGCCGGGGCCAGCGCCTGTGCACCCGGCAATATGGCGCTGTAGGAATCTATGCGCGCGGCGAGCGCGGCGCCGATGCCCACGCGTTTTGCGCTCTGACTCAAGGTCTCGGCAAGCTGGCCGCACTCGGCAAAGTAGCTCGACACGATCACCTGCCGATGGCGATGCAGGGTTTCGCGAATGGTCTTGCCATGCAAATCCGGATTGCCGTCCATGTCGCCGCCGACCCATGAGCCGAAATGCAGAATGCTCGGTACATCGAGCTGATCCACGGGCACGGCGAAGGCTTTGGCGATCGCCGCCTCGATTTCTTCGTAGAACAGCGGCACGACCCGATAGAGAATGTCGATCAGATAGAACAATACGTGCTCGCGCTCGTCGACCACCGTCAGTCCTTCACGCGGGTGCTCTTCGGTCTGCCAGATACTGGTGACCTCGAGCCGCACGCGCGCCCACAAGGTGTTCAGCTCGGCGGTGGTCGACCCCGGAATATGCCGTTCGAGCAGGTCCTGCGCGATGTGCTGTTGTTTGCGCAGTATCGTGCGGCGGGTCGATTCGGTCGGGTGTCCCGTGAACACGGGTTCGATGCTCATGGAGCCGATCAATGCCAGGACCTGCTGCAACGTCAATCCGGCGCGCTGCAGCCGCGCGATGCAATCCGCAATGCCGCCGGGTTGCGATGTGCTCGAGTCGCTGAGGTATTGCCGGCGCCGGCGCACCCGGTGCACCTTCTCCGCCGTGTTCACCGCCTGAAACCAGATGGCGAACGCACGGGTCAGGTCCGTCGCCGCGGACGGCGAGCGGTCCATCGTGCGCGATTGCAATTCTGCCGCACCCGCGGCGTCGCCTTCGCGCCGCCGGATGGCCGCAAGCCGATCGCCTTCCACCAAGGTGAAGAATTCCTCGCCTCCCTGGTCGCGCAGCGTCTCGCCGATCAAGGCGCCGAGGGCATGCACGTCATCGCGCAGGCCGGCGTCTTTGGCGGGAAATTGGATGCTTTGGCGATACATAATGCTAGGCTCTCGGGGACTTCACGGAGAAATATTATGAGCTTGTTGGCGCAGATCGCTATATTTCTCGCCGCGGCGGTGATTGCGGTCCCAATATTCCGCTACTTCAAACTGGGTTCGGTGCTCGGCTACCTGGCGGCCGGGATCATCATCGGACCCGCGGGTCTGGGGCTGATCAGCAAAATCGATGCCACCCAGCAGATCGCCGAGTTCGGCATCGTACTCCTCATGTTCGTCATCGGCCTCGAACTACAGCCTTCGCGTTTGTGGGTGATGCGCAAGAGCATTTTCGGCTTAGGATCGGCTCAGGTGCTTGTCACCACTCTCGCAATCGGCTCGGCCGCCTACTTCGCCTTCGGACAATCCACGGCGTCCGCCCTCGTCATCGGTTTCGGCCTTTCGATGTCCTCCACGGCGCTGGTTCTGCAACTCTTGGCGGAACGAGGACAGCTCAATTCTCAATACGGCCGCTCCGCGTTCAGTATCCTACTATTCCAGGACGTAGCCGTGTTGCCGGCACTCGCCTTATTACCCCTGTTGGGGGTTGCCGCAGCCAGAACCACCGGGCCCGGGGGCTGGCTGGCGCTCAAGTTCGTCGCCGTGCTCGGCGCCGTCGTGATCGGCGGCCGTTATGTGCTGCGCCCGATGCTGCGGATCGTGGCCGCGACGCGTGTCGCCGAGGCCTTCACGGCGGCCGGCTTGTTGGTGGTCATCGCCACCGCGCTGCTGGTGAGTCAAGTGGGCCTGTCCTTGTCGTTGGGCGCTTTTCTGGCCGGTGTGCTGCTCGCGGATAGCGAATTCCGTCACGAGCTCGAGGCTGACATCGAGCCCTTCAAAGGACTGCTCCTGGGCTTGTTCTTCATCACCGTGGGAATGTCGGCCAATCTGGGCCTGGTGCGCGAAATGCCGCTCGCTCTGATCGCTGTGACCTTGGGATTCATGCTGATCAAAGTCGTGGTTCTGCGGGCGATCGGCCGGCTTTCGGGACTCTCACAAGCCGCCGGCCGCGGGTTGGCGTTCAGTCTGCCGTCCGGCGGCGAATTTGCGTTCGTGCTGTTCGGCCTCGCTGCATTTCTCGGCATCATCGCAAGCGACATCGTCGAGTTCCTGGTCCTGGTGGTGACCGGTTCGATGATTTTGAGCCCGCTGTTGCTCACGCTGCACGACGCCATGTTCAAGAAAAAAGAGCCGGAGGACGGACCCTTCGATACCCCCGAGGAGCTCTATCCCAAAGTCATCATCGCGGGCTTCGGGCGCTTCGGACAGATCGTCGGCCGGATCCTGCGCGCCAAGAAAATCGCGTTCACGGCCCTCGAAGCCAATCAGACTCAGGTGGATTTTTTGCGCCATTTCGGCAATCAGGTCTTTTACGGAGATGCCTCCCGACTCGAAATGCTGCGTGCCGCACACGCCGAAAATGCCCAAGTGTTCGTGCTCGCCATCGATGACGTCGAGGCTTCGGTACGCACCGCGGAATTGATCCACAAACATTTCCCGCACTTGAAAATCTTCGCGCGCGCGCGCAACCGTCAACACGCGTTTCGGCTGATGGATCTGGACGTGCGCTACACGATCCGCGAGACCCTGGTGTCGAGCCTCGAAATGTCGGAAAAGGTCCTCGAGACCCTCGGATTGTCGAAATCGAACGCCGTCGAAACGGTGCGTCGGTTCCGTGCGCACGACGAAGCGACCATGGCAAAGCAACAAGCGGTGAAGGACGACGAGAACAAGTTCCTGCAGACCACGCGGGAATCAGCCGAACAGCTGCTGCATCTGTTCGAAACCGATGCCGCGGAGCCGTTGGAAGGAGAGCCCAAACGCCGCGTCGCGAACTCCTGATAAGGGTCGCGAACTCCTGATGAGGGTCGCGAACGCCTAATGAGGGTTGAGTAGCACCGTCGTGTCGAAGCTCTCGAAGCCGGTCAGCACGCGGCGATAGGCGTTCTGCATGATGCGCTCGGCGTTCTTGTCGGCGCGGGTGCCCAGCAGCATCCGAATCACGACATCGTCCTGCGGGCGCGCGAGATCTTCCCCGAGCAACTGGTAGGTGAAACGCGCCAGGCGCTGATTCATTTCGTTCGCGAAGCGCAGGCGCGAGACGTCGTTGCCGTCCCCCGCGCCTACTTTCGCCTCTTCCGCGACCTCGAATATCAAGCGCGTGATGAAGCGCGCCTTGTCGACCAGGGCGAGATCGCTGAAAAACTCGATTTCAGATTGAATGTTCATCCGGCCGGGAAGAAATCAATGGGTTTGGTGGCGGTCAACGTACCGACGTCTTTGGCGTCGAATTTGAACAAGCGAATCCGCGCCAGCAGCTTGCTTTCAAATTCCTTGTCGTTGAGATCGGACGAGATGATTCGCGCGGCCGTGATATCGCCGGACGGGGAGATGACCAGTTCGAGCACCACCTTGCCCTGCAGGGCCGGATTGTCGCGCAGGGCACGCGCGTACATGGCGTCGATGGCACCCTTGTTCTTGGTGAACACCAGGGCGATTTCATCCGCGCTGCGCGACGCCTTGCCGCTGCCGCCGGCCCGGGTCGCCGCCTGACCGGTCACGCCCATGTTCGGGTCCTTGACCTGGGTGGTGTAGATGCCGCGCAGCGAGCCGGAACCCGCCGCAAGGCCGCTGCTGCTGGGCGCGTTGATGCCGCCGCTGGTGCCGCCGATCTTCGAGGAGATGATGTTGCGGCTCACCACGCTGACGTCGCCCGGGTCGGTTGTCTTTGGCTGGTTCTTCGCAAATTTGTCCATGTCGACGTCGCGCAGCGCTGCGAGTTGGTCGAACACCGCCGCGTTCTTCTGCGCCTTCACGCGCGGGTCCACGGGCACCACGGGCTTGGGCACAACAGGCGCCTTCTCGAGCGGCTTCTCGGGCTTGGGCGGCGGCGGGGGCGGAGGCGGTGGCGGCGGCTCCATCACCAATTGCACCACCCTCTCCGGCAATGAATCGGTGTTCACGACGACCACATGCCGCGGCAGAAAGGGCATGAGCACCGCGATGATCGCGAATACGATGGCGAGATTGCGCAGAATGGCACGGAAGCGCCGTTCCGTTTCCTCCGACGGCGACCATGGCAATTCATAGCGCCGGTAAAACGGCGCGAGCGTGGTGGGCGTGCGCATTGCTGGGTTCGCAGCTGTCATTTAGGTGGCCGCCTTTTCGCGTTCGACCACGGCGAAGGATACCTTGCCGTATTCGGCTTCGCTGCAAGTCATCATGATCTTCTTCAGCACGCTGTACGGCGTGCTCTTGTCTCCCATGATGGTCACTTCCCGTTTAGCGATATCGGTCTGCTGGCCCAGACTACGCGCGTTCTGCGCCGTCAGGGCGTTCTTGAGGGGCGCGAAAAACGGCCCCTGATTGGCGACGACGTCGTGCAGCGAGCCGACCATTTCACCGTCCACGTACAACGAATCCTTGGTGATCATCACGACCACGGCCGCGCTCGGCTTGCGCTCGGACAAGGACTGGGGGATCGAGATGTTCTTGGTGTTCGGCAGGATGTCCACCTCCGCCGTGTGCGCCAGCAGGAACACCACCAGAATGGTCATCATGTCGATGAACGGAATCAACGCGAAGTGATTCGCGCCGTGCCGGCGCTGGCGATGGCGCTTGATTCGGTAGGACGTCATGTGGGCGCATCCCCGATGGAGATATCCGGAAACAGCTCCGCCTTCGAAAATGGCGCAACCGGCAGCTGATACACGCGCACCGTGTCCATGACCTGCACCAGGGTGTCGTAGCTGGTATTGGCGCCGGACAGGATGGTCGCGTCGCTCATTTGCGGATACTGCGATTTGATCCTGCGCATGAATTCCGAGAGATTCTCCAGATCATAGCCGCTTGCCGTATTGGCGAGCACCTTGAGCGGACCCGAGTTGCGGTCGTTGATCACGAGATCGTCGGGGCGAATGATGACTTCGAGCTTCAGGTCCTTGGGCAGGTCGAGCGGAGAAGCATTGCTGCTGTTGGGCAGGTTCATCTGCAGAATATTCGTCTTGGAGAACACCGCGGTGAATATCAGGAAGAACACCAAGATCACCATCATGTCGATCATCGGCACGATATTGAGGTCGTCGCGACCCTGGTGGTAGCGATCGTGATTGCGTCGGACGAGGCGCGCGGACTTGGACTTCATGGTTGGAGCACCATTCTAGCGGGTCATGACTCTAGATATTGCCGCGGGCAGCGGCCGGAGCTCGGGCGGTCGGCGCCGCCGGTGCATGCGCCGGTTCCGCCTGACGCTCCGTGATGGAGTTCAGAAACTTCACCGAGGCGATTTCCAAGCTGTCGATCAGCGATGTGGTCTTCGATTCCAGGAACATGTGCGCAGTGAGCAGAGTGATCGCGACCCCCAAGCCTGACGCGGTATTGTTCATCGCGACCGAGATGGCGGCTGCGAGCAAGCTCGCCTTCTCCGCCGGATTCGCCGTCGCGACGGCGCTGAAAGCGCCGATCAAACCGGTGATGGTGCCGAGCAACCCGATCAACAGGCCGACATTGGCCAGCGACGACAGGTAGTGAGTGCGCTTTTCGATGCGCGGGATGACCTCGAGCAAGCTCTCGTCCATGGCTTTTTCGATGTCGTCGCGGCGGCGCGCACTCGCGACTCTCGCTACGCCATAGTTCAGAATCGTGGCGATCGAAGCCTTGGAGCTCTGGGTAAGACCCACCACCTGTTTGAAGTTGCCGGCGCTCAGGGCGGGCACCAGGTCATCCCACAGACTGCGATTGCGAATGGTTTCGCGGGTCAAGTACACGTACCGCTCGATGGCGATCGCTACGCCGACCACGAATATCAAGGCCAACGGATACAGGAACATCCCGCCGTCCTTGAAGAAATTGACGATAGAATTCATGAAATTCATCTGCGCGCTCCTAAAAAATGTCCGTCTGCTCCGAATCTGAGATTCAACCAGATTCCGTAAAATCGGCTATGACTTACTTCTCAACCTGTTGCTAGGGTTTGGGCGGTGCACCATTTTGAGACGCCTCTGCTTGCACCGCCCCGTAATAAACCACCTCGCGTTTGAATACGTCCCTATCGACGGGTGCCAAAATCTCATCCACCAAGCTATTCATCGGCTTGCCGGTCAAATCGCCGATATCTGACCTCTTCCAAGGGACGATATACATGACCTTGGGCTGTTCACGGTCGCCTGTAACGGTGGCCGTGCCCAATTCCAGCCGATCGGTTTTGGCAGCTGATCTGGGCCCCGCTGCGGGGTCCGCTGGGCCGCGCTTGGCCGGGGTCCCGGCAGCGGCCGGCACCGGCGGCGTGGCCGCAGGGCCCGTCGCGGGGCCCGTGGGGCCCTTGGTCGAAGGGCCCTTGGTCGAAGGGCTTGGGGTCGTGGGGTTTGTAGGCGCCGGACCTGAGGTATCGGCCCGGGGTTCGCCCGCCTCGGATTGCGCCGTTGACTTTGGCGGCGGCGACGCAGGCGGCGATCCAGGCCCAGGCTGCTGCGCCGAAGCGAATCCCGCAGCGCAACACAACGCCATCCAACACAAGATTCTAATTGCGCGGTTCATGCTGGCTCCTTCTTGGGTGCCGGCGCCGGGGCTCCGACGCGCTTGCGTAATTCCACCACCCAGCCGGCGACCTGCTTGTTCTCGCCGGCAAGTTCGATGTAGCGCTCGAACTCATCGAGCGCCTTCTGTGGTTGTGCAAGGTACAAGTCGTAAAGCACGCCCAAGTTCAGATGCGCCGGAGCGTAGTTGGGCTCGGCGGCTATCGTACGCTGATAAGCGGCTTCGGCTTCCGCAAACTTACCGAGCCTGCGTTCGACGATTCCAAGTTCATTTCCGGCCACGGCGCTGGACGGTGACAGGGCCAACGCGGCTTTGAACGCCGCCTCCGCTTCGGGCAAACGCGAATCGTGCAGATACAGCAATCCCAAATTCAGCTGCGGCCCCGTCAGCTGCGGATAGCCGGCGGCCAATTGCTTGAGTTCGAGCTCCGCGTCGGTGGTGCGCCCTGATTTCATGAGCTGCAGGGCCTGGGCGTATTGCTGCGTGGCGCGTTCGGGAATGGGCGCCGCCTGGACCGGGGTGGCGGCCGACCCTGCGGCGCCAGACGCTGCACCTGCCGCGGGAACAGTTGTCGATGCTGCGCCGGCCGCGGGCGTGCCTACGGACGGCGCACCGGCGGCCGCAGCCGGCGCCCGAGTTTCGTCGG
>DATLVV010000457.1:0-7552 GCA_035577165.1 Steroidobacteraceae bacterium
CAGGCGGCGGCACGTTGCGGCTCGCCGGTCAGAGTGCGCAAGCCACGTGCCAGATAGACCAGCATATAGGCGGCCACCACGGCACCGGCCGCGAAGAACCAGAAGGGTTCGAGATAGGCTGAAACCACGCTGCTGAACAGAAGCGGCACCGGAACCGCCCCCATGGTCAACGCCAGCATGGAACCGAACGGCGGCGCCGGATGCGCGCGCCGGCGCAGCACGGCCGCCAAGGCGAGGATGGCCAGCGCGTACCAGGCCAACAGCGGTATTCCCGAGGCCAGGAATTGCGGGTCGGGTTGGGACAGCCATCGGTCGATCGCTACCCAGGCCGCAAGCCATAGCGCAGCCATTCCCAAGATTGCGTGCGATGAACCCACCGTCGGCGCTGCCGGCACCGGTCTCAGCATCCAAAGGCGGGTCAAGACCGAGCGCCAGCCCGGCGGTCGATCGGCAGTGTATGTTGGCAGCTCATTCATTTGATGCGGATGATATCAGCAGGCTATGGTGGGTCCGCGTCGCGACAATCGGAGCATCTATGGCCGTGTATACGTTGAAGGATTCGTCTCCCACGATAGCGGCGAGCGCCTACGTCGCGCCCAGCGCCTCGGTCATCGGCCATGTGGTTCTCGCCGAACAGAGCAGCGTGTGGTTCGGAGCGACCCTGCGCGGCGACAACGAGATCATCAGCATCGGCCGCGGCAGCAACGTGCAGGACGGAACCGTCATGCACACGGATCCCGGCTTTCCGCTGATGGTGGGCGCCGATGTGTCCGTCGGCCATCAGGCCATGCTGCATGGCTGCACGGTGGGCGACGGCTCGCTGATTGGAATCCAGGCAGTCGTTTTGAACGCGGCCGTCATCGGCAAGGGCTGTCTCGTCGGCGCCGGTGCGGTCATCACCGAACGCAAGGTGTTTGCCGACGGTACCCTCATCCTCGGCGCTCCGGCCAAGGTGGTGCGCGAGCTCACCCCCGAGGAACGCGAGAACCTGCTCAAGATTGCGGCGAACTACGCCGCGCGCGGCGCGCATTACCGGCGCCACTTGCGTTAGTCTAACGGCTCAGCCGAGGGGAGAAATGCATGGCGGACGAACGGGATCTGAGCAGACGGGAATTTGTGGGAGGGTCGGTGTCGGTTCTGGCCTTGACGGCCGCACCGGCGGCCATGCTGTCGGCAGCGACCGCGAAGAACGCCGATAAGAGCGCGGTATTGGCGCAGATACCCGCCATGCACGCGGCGAACCTCAAGCGGCTGCAAGAGTGGATCGCGCTGCCGTCGATTGCCGCGGAAAACCGCAATTTTCCGCAAGGGCCGGAGTACATGGCGAAGCTCGCGCGGGACGCGGGATTTACCGGTGTAAAAATCATTCCCACCTCCGGCAAGCCGGGAGTCTTCGGCAAGATCGACGCAGGCGCGCGCACTACGATGGGCATCTACTTCATGTACGACGTGAAGCAGTTCGTGCCGGAGGAGTGGAGCTCGCCGCCGCTCGAGGGGAAGTTGGTGGACAAGCCGGGCCTCGGCACAGTGTGCATGGGGCGCGGCGCCGTGAATCAAAAGGGACCCGAGAATTCTTTTCTGAGCGCATTGCTGGCCTTCAAGGCGGCGGGGAAGAAACTGCCGGTGAATCTGGTGCTGGTGTGCGAGGGCGAGGAGGAGATCGGTTCGCCGCATTTTCACGAATTGATATTCAATCCGGAAGTGATGTCCGAACTCAAGCGTTGTGCCGGAATTTTCCTGCCGGAAGCCGGACAGGATCGCGATGGCGGGGTGGAGGTGACGCTCGGCGCCAAGGGCATCGTCGAACTCGAGTTGGTCTCGAGCGGCGAGAAATGGGGCCGCGGGCCGGCGCATGACGTGCACTCGAGCCTCGAGGCGCAAGTGGATTCGCCCACCTGGCATCTGGTACAGGCGTTGAACACCCTCGTGGAGAAAGATGGCCACACGCCGGCGGTGGAAGGATTTTTCGACAACGCCAAACCGTTGAGCGCGGCACAAGAACAGATGATCAAGGACCACGCGGCGAAGACCGCCGAAGCCACCGTGAAGCAGTCGCTGGCGGTGCAGCACTGGGTCCACGACAAGAATTGGGTGGATTCCTTGATGCTGCTCGAGTCCCGGCCGACCATCAATATCGAGGGCCTCGTGGCGGGCTACACGGGACCCGGCGGGAAGACGGTGCTGCCGCACCGCGCCGTGGCCAAGATCGACATGCGATTGGTGCCGGATATGACTGCGGCGGACACTCTCGCCAAGTTGAAGGCGCACCTGGCGAAGCACGGATTCGCCGATATCGAGGTCAACATGAGCGGCGGCTACAACCCGACCCAAACCGATCCCGCCAGCAAGCTGATTCAGACTCAGCTCGCGACCTACCGCAGACTCGGGGTGGATCCGCAGTTATGGCCGCGCGCCGCGGGATCCTGGCCAGGTTACGTATTCACCGACGCACCGCTGAGCCTGGCGGCCGGCCATTATGGACTCGGCCACGGCACGGGCGCACACGCGCCCGATGAGTACTACTTGATCGAGTCGACCAATCCCAAGGTGCAGGGGCTCGACGGCGCAATCGCCTCGTTCGTCGAATTCTTGTACGACCTGTCCTAGAGGCAGGTAATCGCATCGACGCTGACCTTCAGCACATCGGTCGTGTGCTGACCTTCGGCCGTGTCGAAATACTGACGGTCTACCGCGATGGTGCGGCTCGCATTGGGCGACACTGTGTAGTTGACGTGTCTGATCTCCGATCGGACCGTGCCGTCCGGGGTCTTCCAGTCGACCCGGTAATGGATCAAGCCGCTGCAGCCCTGGGTCCCGCAGCGTTCGCCATTGATGCCGAACGCGATGCGGAACTCGTCCTTGCTGATGCGCATGATCAGAGGATCGTGGCTCAGGACGACCGAATGATCAGCAACATCGGCGGCGCCTGCGCGGGCTCCCATGGAGAGCGCGGCGATCATGGAGAGCGCGGCGATCCCGATCGACGGCGCCGTGGACTTGATTCGTAATGCGTTGAGTAGGTGCATCGCGCAACGTTAGCAGCGCGCCGGTTCGCCTACAAACGAGGAAAAAACTTATCTGCCGCAATTTCGCTCATGCGTCGTGTGCACGGCGCGCGTCATTACCCGCGCTTGGGTCCTCATCACTACGGCTTATGAGCCGAGCCGCCTTCCTTGTCCGCGCCATCGGTCTTGGGTTTGAGCGCCGCTTTGGTTTTGTCAGCACCGCGTTTGGCGGTCGCGGCGACTTCTTTGGCTCCTTGCTTGGATGCGGTGGCGACGTCATGGGCGATCTCCTTGGCCGACTCCGCCACTTCGTGAGAGCCTTCCTTTGCGGTTTTCGCGACAACCTTCGAGTCACGTTTGACGGCTTCTGCGAAGGCCTTGGCCTCGGCCGACACTTTTGCTGCGAGGTCGGACGGGGGCTCGTCCGCCCAAGCAAGCATGGAACCTGCCGCCAAACTCAGCACACAGAGCGCCGAGATAGATTTTGTCATGGTCATGTTCAGTTCCTCATTCGCTAGGCGAATACATTACCGTACTTTTCCCGAAGCAGCGTTTTCTGCACCTTGCCGGTGCCCCCGACCGGGAGCGAATCCAGAAAAATCACCTCATCCGGCACGCACAGGCGGGCCAGGCGCTGCGCCAGAAATTCCAGGATTTCATCGCGGTCCAGACTTCGGCCCGGCTTGCGCACGATGAACAGCAGCGGTCGCTCCTGCCACTTCGGATGCTTCACGCCGATGACGGCCGCCAAGGCCACCGCGGGATGGTTGGCGGCCGCATTCTCCAGGTCGATGGAACTGATCCATTCACCGCCGGTTTTGATGAGATCCTTGGCGCGATCTCTGATCTGCATCACGCCGCGGCCATCGATGGTGGCGATGTCGCCGGTGGGAAACCAACCCGCCCGCAGCGGCGACGAGTTGATTTTGTAGTAGCCGTTGACGATCCACTGTCCGCGGATCATGACTTCGCCCTGCGAGACGCCGTCGCGCGGCAATGTGGCACCGTGTTCGTCAACGACCTTGATTTCCACGCCGAACACCGATTTCCCTTGTTTGGCGATGACGGCATGCCTCTCTGCCGCGGGGAATGTCGACTGCTGCGCATCCAGGCAGCCCAAGGTGGCCACCGCCACGGTCTCGGTCATCCCCCAACCCTGCCGCACTTCGATGCCGTAGCGCTCGCAGAACGTTTCGATCAATGCGCGCGGCACCGCCGAACCGCCCGACACCACCCGCTGCAGGGTCGAGAACCGCAATCCGTGTTGCTCGAGGTGCTGCAACAGAGCGAACCACACTGTGGGAACGCCTGCGCTCACGGTGACTTTTTCGGCCTCCATCAATTCATGCAGCGAGGCGCCGTCCAGGCGCGGACCGGGCAGCACCAGCTTTGCTCCGCCGATCAGCGCGGCATAGGGAATGCACCAACCGTTGATGTGAAACATCGGCACGATCGGCAAAATCGATTCTTTCGAAGAAATTCCCAGTATCCCGGGCATGCAGATGACGATGGCGTTCAGCACCATGGAGCGATGCGAATACAGGGCGCCTTTGGGATGCCCCGTCGTGCCCGAGGTATAGCAAAGCGCGGCGGCCGTATGTTCGTCGAATTCCGGCCATTCGAAATCCTCAGCTTGCGCGGCGAGCAATTCTTCGTAGCAGCGAATATGGGGCATCCCGTCGGCGGCAGGCATGTTCGCCGCATCGCTCAAGGCCACCCAATCAAGGACCTTCGGGCAGCGGGCGGCAATGCTCTTCACCAGGGGCGCGAACGTTGCGTCGAACAGCACCATCCGGTCTTCGGCATGGTTGATGATGTAGATCAGTTGGTCCGGATGCAGGCGCGGATTGCAGGTGTGCATCACCATGCCGCTGCCGGAGACCGCGTAGTAGGCCTCCAAATGGCGATGATTGTTCCAGGCTATGGATGCCACCGAGGCGCCGGCATCCAGGCCGAGGTGCCGCAGCGCGTTCGCCAAGCGCCGGACGCGCACGGCGCATTCGGCATAGGTGTAGCGGAAAATCGGACCGTGCGTCTCGCGCGAGACGATGGTCGTATCCCCAAATTGCGCGGCGGCATGCTCGATGATTGCGGAAATCAACAGCGGCCGATCCATCATCAATCCACGTTGGAGCATTTTCTACCTCTTATGTGCATCCAATCGCCGGCGCCAAACGAATCCCCTGTTGGCCTTTGACAATCACCGGATGGCTACACACGAAGGGGACTTCAAATGAACGCGAACTTGCCGAGCCGCTTGGGCCTGTTGGCCGCGGCGATGCTTCCATTATATGCCGTAGCGTCGAGTCACCGGGAGGCGCCGGCCATCGCCGGTCAGCCACGCGTGGACGGCACCGACTTCTACATGTTTCGCAGCTACGAACCCGGACGCAGCGCGTACGTGACCTTCATCGCCAATTACATCCCTCTGCAGGACGCGTATGGCGGTCCGAACTATTTCAATCTCGACCCGAAAGCGGTCTATGAAATCCATGTCGACAATACCGGCGACGGCGCGGGAGATCTGCGATTCGAGTTCAGTTTTACCAATACTTATAAGAACTTGGCGGTCGTCTCCGGGGGCGAAAAGATCCCGGTTCCGTTGATCAACATCGGGCCGGTCGATGTGGCAGGCACCAATCTCAACCTCATCCAGAGCTATTCGATCACCGTGGCGCGCGATGGCCGCCGTCAAGCCGTTGGCAATGCGACGCTGGGCGGCACCCGGTTCTTCAAGCCCACCGACAATATCGGGCACAAGTCGATCCCCGACTATGCGGGCTATGCGGCGCACTTTGTCTACGATCTGAGCATTCCCGATTGCGCTTTGCCGGGGCGCGTGTTCGTCGGGCAGCGCAAGGATGGATTCGTCGCCAATCTCGGCGAGATCTTCGATCTGGTGAATTTGAATCCTGCCGGGCCGCGCGACGGCGAGCCGAATACGCTGACCGACAAGAATGTCACCGCGATTGCCCTTGAGGTGCCCATCTCCTGCCTTACCCGGGGCAAAGATCCGGTGATCGGGGCCTGGACCACCGCCAGCCTTCCCCATCGCGATTTTGACCGTGCATGGGATGACCGGGACGGCGACCGCGACGAGCATTGGCAGCAGGTGTCGCGGCTCGGCATGCCGCTCGTCAACGAACTCGTCATAGGCCTGCCGGACAAGGATAAATTCAATGCCAGCAAGCCTCGCCACGACGCACAATTCCTGAACTACGTCACCAATCCTTCGTTGCCGGTGTTGCTGAATGCGCTGTTCGGCAATGCCGCGATGATTCCGCAAACGCCGCGCAACGACTTGGTCGCTGCATTTCTGACCGGCGTGAAGGGCATCAATCAACCCATCTCGGTCAATCCGAGCGAAATGCTGCGCTTGAACACCGCGACCGCGCCGACGCCGGCCGCGTCGCAAAACGACCTGGGTGTGTTGGGCGGTGATTTGGCCGGGTTCCCCAATGGCCGCCGGCCCTTTGACGATGTCGTGGACATCACCTTGAGGGTGGCCGAGGGCGCGCTTTGCGGTGCAATCGGCAATTGCGGCGCGGAGTCGAGCGATCCCAATCACGGCATTCCGTACACCGACGGTGCACGCGCGTCAGGGCCGGACGCCGCGCACGTTCACGTCAGCGGTGCAATCAATGCGGCTGATACCTACTTGAGCGCCTTCCCTTACTTGCAGACGCCGATCCCAGGCTCGCCGAACGGAGCAAACGGAGAGCCGTAGCAGCGGTCGTCAATGCTCATGCCGATGATGGGCATCGGGGAAATGGCGGTGGGCGTGCTCGAGGACCTCGTGCACATGGACGTGCGAGTGGGGCTCCTCGCCCCGATAGTCGCCCGAATGGGAGTGTTGGTGGTGCTCGTCATGAACGTGCGAGTGATCATGTTCCGTCGGCAGATGCCGATGCCAATGCGAGTGCTGTTCGCGCAAATGCAGCCACACCCCCGCCGCCATGAACAAAGCGGCGACCCCCAAGCTGCCGGTCAGCGGCGCGCCCAGGGCCACGGCCAGGGCTGCACCCACAAAAGGCGCCACCGAAAAGTAGGCGCCGGTTCGGGCCGTTCCGAGTCTGCGCAACGCCACTACGAACAGCGTCAGGCTCAAGCCGTAACTCACGAAGCCGAGCAGTCCTGCGCGCACCAGCAAGCCGCCGGATGGCCAATGAGCGCCGGATTGCAGCGCCAAACCGACGCTGACGGCCCCGGCGACCAGTCCCTTGATGCAGGCGATCATCATGGCGTCGTGGATCGCGACCTTGCGCGTCAGGTTGTTGTCGACTGCCCATGCCAGGCATGCGCCGGCAATCGCCATGGGTCCGGCCATGCCGCCCGCGTGCAGCGCCGGTCCGCTCGACAGCACCATTCCGCCGGCCACGATGAGCGCCATGCCGATGGCAATGCGTCGGTCAAAATTTTCCTTGAAGGCGAACCATGCCAGCAACGCGGTGAACACGCCTTCCAGGTTGAGGATCAGCGATGCAGATGCAGCGTCGGTGATGCGCAGTCCGTACATGAGCAAAAAGGGACCGAGAGCGCCGCCAACA
>DATLVV010000458.1:0-2703 GCA_035577165.1 Steroidobacteraceae bacterium
CAACGCGTGCCCGCGGGCAGCGCGAATGACGGACGCTCCACAGCCAGATGGATGGGGCCGGTCAACGCAACGCCGTGGGCGGCAAGCCATGGCGCCGCGGCGATGCCGGCAACGATCACGATCAGTACCCCGGGAATCTGCCGGACGCGCTCGAGCGCAAACAATCCGGCCAGCGCGCAGACGCCGGCGCCAAGGCTGATGGGCTGCCATGCACGGGCCCCGCGCACGATCTCGGCCAGCAGCGGAATAAAATCCGTGTTGTGAACCTGCATACCGACGATGTGCGGCCACTGCTTTACCGCGATGACCAGCGCCAACCCAAATGAAAAGCCGCGCAGCACCGGGCGCGCAATCAGATTCGACATTGCGCCGAGGCGCGCGCCGCCGGCCAGCAAGAAGGCGAACCCTGTGGCAGCCACCAGTATCGAGGCGAGCGCCGCCCGTTGCGCCGCTTCGTGGCCGCCGAGCGCGAGCATCGCCGCTGCGAACACGGCGGCCGAGGAGGAGGTCGCGGTAACAATCGCGTAGCGGCTGCGGCCTATGAGGGCATAGCAGATGAGCCCGGCAAACAATCCTATGACCCCAGCCTGCGGCGGCAGATTGGCAAGTCCCGAGTATGCAACCGCTTCCGGCAACAGCAGTCCGGCGAGCGACAAGCCGGCCAACGCATCGGCCAGCTGGAATTCAGGAGCGCGGATCATTGCCCTGCCATCTTATGCTAGGCTCGGAGGCAAATGCCTCCCCGGCTTGCCACAAAGCGCAATCTCACGCGTATTGCCGTGATTGCGGCCGTCGTCATATGGAATTGCGCCTGCTCGCAGAAGCCGCCTTCGGCGGCAGCCCCCGTTGAAGTGTCGGTGATGACGGTGACGCCGCATCCGGTCACGTTTTCCGAGGACTACGTGGCGCAGACCGAGGCCATCAATGCCGTCGAAATCCGCCCGCGGGTCGGCGGCACGCTGGAGAAACGGGTCCCCGTCGAAGGCGAAACGGTCAAGACCGGACAACTGTTGTTCGTCATCGATCGCGAGCCTTATATCGCCGCTCTGGCCCAGGCGAAGGCGGCCCTGGCGCAGAGCCAGGCGGCGTCGCTGCAGTCGCAGCGCGACCTCGCGCGCGCCAAATCATTGTCGGAAATCGATGCCGTCAGCCAGCAGGAACTGGATGCCGCGGTGGCGAAGAATCAAGCCAATCTGGCCTCGATCGATGCCGCCAAAGCGGCGGTCAGGTCGGCGGAGGTGAATCTTGGCTTCACCACCATCTTGAGTCCGATCGACGGCGTGATGGGCCGCGCGCAATTGCGCCAGGGCGGCATGGTCACCGCCAATAGCACCTTGCTGACCACGATCTACCAAAACGACCGCATGTATGTGAACTTCAGTGTCAGCGAGCAGCGCCTGCTGAGCTTGCAGCGTCAGCTCGGCCGCGCGCCCAGCCAGAACGCGAAGTCACCGCCCCCGTTCCGTATTTTCCTGGCGGACGGTTCCGAATATTTGCAAACGCCGCGGCTCGACTTCATCGACCCCGCCGTGGACACGCGGACCGGTACTCTGGCGCTGCGCCTGGAAGTCGACAACCCGAAGCATTTGCTGCATGCGGGACAGTTCGCGCGCGTGCAAGTGGCGGCTCAGCAGGATCCCAACGCCATCGTCGTGCCGCAGCGTGCGATCCAGGATCTGCAGGGCAAGAATTACGTGTGGGTTGTCGACTCAGGTCTTGCGCAAACGCGGGACGTGCGGCTGGGATCGCGCGTCGGCTCCGAGATGCAGATTCAAGAGGGCCTCAAGAGCGGGGACATCGTGATCGTCGACGGTATCCAGCATCTGAAGGCCGCAGCGCCGGTCAAGATTACTCCGATGACGGCCGCGGCACCGAGCGGGGCATGATCGACTATTTCATCGATCATCCGATCTTCTCCACGGTCATCGCGATCATCATCACCATTGCCGGCGCGGTGTCGCTCTCCGGTCTGCCGGTGGCGCGTTTTCCGCTGATCACTCCGCCGACGATCGTGGTATCGACCACCTTCCCAGGCGCCGACGCCGCGACCATTGAACAGTCGATCGCCGCGCCGATCGAGCAGCAGGTCAACGGCGTGCCGCACATGATCTACATGGATTCCAAAAGCGCCAATGACGGCAGCTACAGCCTGACGGTGTCGTTCGATGTCGGCACGGCTCAGGACATTGCCGCGGTCGACGTTCAAAACCAGGTCGCCATCGCGCAGCGGCAGTTGCCGGCGCAGGTGCTGCAGCAGGGCATCACGGTGGCCAAGCGCCAACCGCAGATACTGCTCACCGTGGCAATCGGCTCCGACGATCCCCGCTTCGACTATTTGTTTCTTTCCAATTTCGCCACGCTGCACGTGTATGACGCCCTCGCCCGCGTGCGCGGCGTGGGTCAGGTCGTGGTATTCGGCGCCCGCGACTACGGCATGCGCATCTGGCTCGACCCCGCAAAAATGGCGCGGCTCGGCGTCACCACCGAGGATGTGTCCGGCATCATCAACGAGCAGAACGTGGTGGCGCCGGCCGGCACCATCGGCGGCGAGCCGGCGCAGCGCGGACAGCAGATGCAGTACGTCGCGTCGGTGAAGGGCCGGCTGTCGACGCCCGAAGAATACTCCGCGATCGTGGTGCGCACCGGACCCGACGGCGCCATCGTGCACCTCAAGGACATCGCCAGGGTGGAACTCGCCGCGAC
>DATLVV010000459.1:0-4054 GCA_035577165.1 Steroidobacteraceae bacterium
CCCACGAGTTCGGGGTGGTAATCACCTCATCACCGGGACCAATTCCGGCGATGCGCAAGGCTATTTCCATCGTGCACGTCCCCGAATTGAACGTGCGCACGGGGCGGCCGGAAAAGTAGTCGGACAAAATCGATTCAAACGCGAGCACCTTCGGTCCATTGCTCGTCAACCAGCCGGAGCGTAGGACCGCGGTAACGTCCGCTATGGCCGCTTCGTCAATGGAAGGACGTGTAAAGGGAAGGAACGGTTGCGAGCTGGTATCAGTCATTGGCGGAACCACGAGTCATCGTATTGCAAAGTATTGATTGTACGGCGTTTTACGCAGCAATGGGGACCGGGGGTTGCAATTACTCCGGCTCGCTCAGTACGCGCGCCGCAATGACCCTCGCGATCGGTAACGCCGCGGTGGCGGCGGGTGACGGGGCGTTGAGCACATGCACCGTGCGCGGCGTGTCCGCAAACATGAAGTCGTGTACCAGAGTGCCGTCGCCAAGCACCGCCTGGGCGCGAATGCCCGCGGGGTAGGGCAGCAGATCCTGCAGTGTGAGCTCGGGGCAATACTTTCGGCATTGCTGCAGATAGCGGCTGCGCGACAGCGAGCCGCCCAGTTCGTCGAGGGCCGAACGCCAGTGCTTGCGCAGCACTCGCCAGAAGCCCGGGAAAGTCAACGTATCGGCCGTATCGCGCAAGTTGAACGAGAAGTGCGGATAACCTTCGCGCGCAAATCCGAGCACCGCGTTGGGTCCCACCGTCACGCGGTCGCCGATCGTGCGGGTCAAATGTACGCCGAGAAAGGGCAACTCGGGGTCGGGTACCGGATAGATCAGGTGACGAACGATCTGCGACTGGTCGGGGGGAAGTTGGAAGTATTCGCCGCGAAACGGAATGATCCGCAATCGCACATCGAGGCCCGCGCTTTGCGCGAGCCGATCCGCCTGCAGACCGCCGCAGGCGATGAGCCGGCCGGTTCGAATGACTTCGCCGTGAGACAACTCGACCTCGACTTCGGCCCCACCCTCCGTGATGCGGCTCACGCATGAGCGCAGCCGCACTTTGCCGCCGTGCTTTTGGATGTCCTCGGCCAGCGCCCGCGAGACGCGCCGGTAGTCGACAATGCCGGTGCTGGGTACCAGCAGGGCGGCGAGCCCGGTGATGTGCGGTTCAAGCGTGGATAGTTCCGCACCCGTGACCTCGTGCACGGAGATTTCATTGAGCTCGCCGCGTTTTTTCAAATCACCGAGGCGTTGCACCTCAATCGGCGTGGTGGCGACAATGAGTTTGCCGCAGTTCTCGATCGGAATGTCGTGCTCGGCGCAAAATTGCTTGGTTTCGCGATTCCCAATGCGGCATAGCCGTGCTTTCAGGGAGCCGGGTGCGTAGTAAACACCGGCATGAATGACACCGCTGTTGTGACCGGTCTGGTGTGCGGCAAGGTCTGTTTCTTTCTCGAGCAGCACCAGACCGGCGCCGGGCCGGCGCCGTAGTATTTCACGGGCAGTCGCCAGGCCGACAATACCGCCGCCCACCACGCAAAAGTCATAACGCATGAACCTGTCTCAGTCACCCGAGCCGGCCCAGATGTTGAGTTGGCCATCGCGCGCCAGCGCGTCGATCTTCGCGAGCTCATCCGGATGGAACGACGCATTCCGCAGTGCGCCCAGGGATTCCTCGATCTGCAGCCAGGAACTCGCGCCCACCAGTGCGCTGGTGACAGCCGGCTTCCTCAGCACCCAGGCGATCGCCATTTGCGCGAGACTCTGACCGCGTTCCTGGGCGATCGCATTGAGCGCGCGCACGCTGGCGAGATTGCGTTCGCTGAGCATCGACTTGCGGAACGACCCATCCTGAACGGCGCGCGAGTGCTCGGGAATTCCCTGCAGATATTTTGCGGTCAACAGACCCTGCGCCAACGGCGAAAACACGATGCAGCCGATTCCTTCCTGCTCGAGCACCTCGAGCAATCCCTGTTCCACCCAACGGTTGAGCATCGAATAGGAGGGCTGGTGAATGACGAATGGCACTTTCATCTGGCGCAAAATGGCGGCCGCCTCGCGCGTCTTCTTCGGCCCGTAGGAGGAAATTCCGACATACAGAGCCTTGCCGCTGCGCACGGCGGCATCCAGCGCGCCCATGGTCTCCTCGAGCGGTGTGTCGGGGTCGAAGCGGTGCGAGTAGAAAATGTCGACGTAGTCGAGACCCATGCGCTTGAGACTTTGATCCAGGCTGGCGAGCAAATACTTCCGGGACCCCCACTCGCCGTAGGGACCCGGCCACATGAGGTAGCCCGCCTTTGTTGAAATGATCAATTCGTCGCGGTAGGCGGCGAGATCGGCCGCGAGGATACGCCCGAAATTCTCCTCGGCCGAACCCGGCGGCGGCCCGTAGTTATTGGCGAGATCGAAATGCGTGACGCCGTGATCGAAGGAGTTGAGGACCATCTCACGGACGCTCTCGAACGGCGCCGTACCGCCGAAGTTCTGCCAAAGCCCCACTGAAATACGCGGCAATTGCAGCCCGCTGCGGCCGCAGCGCACATAGGGGAGCGATTCGTATCGATGGGCGGCGGCAACATGCATGGCAAACTCCTCTAAAGTAAAGCGCGATCCGGCCGACAAACACTGGAGGCGGTACGCCGGTCCTAGCGCGGCCGGATGCCCCCTCATGATAACGACAGAGCGGCGGGGTTCGGATGGCAGCCAATTGTATTCGCATTCCGATCCGAAGCTGGCTTGCAATTCTGCTTGTTACAGCAGCCGCCCCGGCATTTGCGCTCGACCCGTCGCTGCGCCTGAGCCAGTACGTTCTCGATAATTGGCAGATTCCCGAGGGCCTGCCGCAATCCTCCGCTCAGGCAATCGCGCGGACGCCGGATGGCTACCTTTGGGTCGGCACCCAGGAAGGGTTGGCCCGCTTCGACGGCGTCAGATTCACCGTTTTCAACGGCGAGAACGAAGCCGGCATCCCTGACAAGCAAATCTCCGTCCTAACGGTCGATCGCTCCGGACGGTTGTGGATCGGTACACGCGCCGGCATCACCGTCCTCGAGAATGGGCATTTCACGCCCTACAAGGGCAGTACCGGACTCGCGCATGCCTACGTTCATGCCATTGTCGAAGGCAAGTCCGGGCGTATGTGGGTGGGAACGCAGAGCGGCCTGTTCGAGACCGACGGCGGCAGCGCGGTCTCGTTCAATGCCGGGAGCGGCCTGCGTGACGTGCGCATCCAATCGCTGCTCGAGGACCGCGACGGCGTGCTGTGGGTGGGCGGCGCCGGCGGCCTGCAGCGCTTCGACGGCAAGCGCTTCGACATCGTGCCGCTTGGGCTGGGCAGCACGGATGCACCGGTCACCTCGCTGCATGCCGACGCTGACGGGACGCTGTGGATCGGAACCGGAAACGGTGCCCTCTATCGCCGCAGCGGCGAGCAATTTGACGTTGTCGCTGCGCCCGGGCGGCTCGGCTCTCTCGTCAGCGCCCTGGCACGCGATCACGACGGCAACTTGTGGATAGGGACGCGCGGCGGCGGGCTGGTGCGATGGCGAGACGGAAATTTCGACACGCTGGCCAGCAATCAATTTGCCACCAGCGATCTGCAGTCGGTGTTCGAGGACGAGGAGGGGAGTCTCTGGGTCGGCAGCCACAGCGTTGGCCTGCTGCGCTTGCGTGACGGAAAATTCGCATCGGCCGGCGAGTCCGAGGGTCTGCGGGGCAACTTGACGTGGACCATGACTCCCCGCCATGGCGGGGGCCTGTGGGTCGGCTCGGATGGCGGACTCAGCAGCTATGTCGACGGCCGGTTTCAGCACATTGCCGGTCCGCGCGGTCATGAAAACGACCCGGTCCGCTCGGTGCTCGAGGACCGGCAACATGTCCTGTGGGTTGGCACGGAGGGTGCCGGCGCCTACCGGCTGGACCAACATGGCATGACCGTGTTCGATCGCCGCAACGGCCTGTCCGGCAACAGCGTCAAGGCCCTGGTCGAGGGCCGGGACGGCCGCATTTGGATCGGCACCAACGAGGGCGTCGATGTCATCGAACAGGGCAAGGTTGTTTCG
>DATLVV010000460.1:0-5535 GCA_035577165.1 Steroidobacteraceae bacterium
CTTCACCCAGCGCAATTCCAGCACCAGCAAAATGCCCCCGTGGTTCAAGGAAGGCTACGCCGAATTGTTCAGCAGCTTTGAGTTGAAAGGGAACAAAGTCACGCTGGGCGAGGTGCCGGCCGGGGAAACAATTTACCGGGAGCGATGGATTCCCATGGAGCGGCTGCTGGCGGTGAAGCAAAGCGACCCCGAATACCGGGCCGAACGTCTGGCTCCGCAGTTCTACGCAGAATCGTGGGCGCTGGTGCATCTCTTGCTCTTCGACGACGAGTCGTTGACACGGCCGACCGACTACTATTTGACCAATCTGAACATCGGAGTATCGGAGCCGGACGCGTTCGCGCAGGCATTTCCTTTCGACAAGAAGGGCCTGGACGAGAGATTGCAGAAACTGATCAAGGACCGGCTCATCCGCATCAAAACCATCACCTATGCAGAAGGCGTGTCGGTCGACAACGCGCCCATATCCGCCATGACCGCCATTCAAGCCGATGCGCAAATGGCGCGCATGGCGCTGCAGACCGGCTTGCCGAAAAAGACCACCGCGCCCCTCGTGGCGGCGGCGCTGAAGGAAAATCCGTCCGACCCCGCAGTGCGCGCGTTGAGCGCGCGCATCGCGGCGCTCAACGGCGGGCACCAAGACATCGATGACCTCGCGTGCGCGCTCGAGAAGGGCGGAACCAACGATCCGCAGTTGCGCATCGATATCGCGGCCACCCTGCTGAGTCTGTCCCAATCGAAGGTCTCTGGAAACCGGGCGTTTGCCATTCTCGACGACCTGGTGCACACCGATTCCGCGCCGCTCGAAGCGATCGGACTCTGGGCCGAGGCAGCTCAAATGACCCAGGTCGACTGGGCCAAGATGGTGCCGGTCTTGGAGAGTGGCACCGCGCGAGCGCCGCACAACTTCGATCTATTGCGCCAGCTGGCCGCCGTTCACGAGAGGCTCGGCGAGTCGGACAAGGCGCGTGACTGCTATGACCGGATCATCTTGGTGAGCGACAAGCCGGAGGAGCGGCTCTGGGCCCAAAAACAGGAAGATTCGGGCCGTCGGCGCTGAGGCCGGCCTACAGAATCGTGCGGGCGCGCAGGATCTCGGCCAGATTCAGCGGCGCCTGCATCTGACGGAACACCGCCTGCCAGCGTTCCGTGCCCGCGCACAGCTTGCCGATGGCGGTCGCAGACGCCTGCCAGCGGCGAAATAATTCGTCGACGCCGGCATTCAGCAATTCCTCGCCGAGTTCGAGCTGGTGCATAGCATTCGCGAGGGGGTTGCCGATCATGTGGCAAATTCTGCCGCAATTGACTCATGTCGTAAATAGTCGGTGAATCGAGACATCACTTCGATTCGTCTTCTCTGCGCGCATCGTCCTGACGGCGCACGGTGTTCCACACCGCGACATCCCACGCATTGTGAATGCCGATGAACATCAGCAGCACGGACACGGCGGCGACGACGTACATGCATGGCGCCGGCCGGCTCCAGATCAGAAATGCCGCGGCGAACAGCGCGGCGTAGACGATCGCCGGCAGCACCACGTTCCAGATCCAATCCTCGCGAACGGGAACGTAGTCGCCCTCGACGTGGCGGATGCCGACGGCGGTCTGGATGACATAGAGAAGACCGGCGAGACCCCCCGCTCCAAATGCCGCACTCAGGCTCATCCGGCTCTGATGCGGCATGCTGAGATAGGCGGCGAGCGCGAGCACGGCGCCGAAGTGCACGATGGTCGGCGTGACGAACGCGCGCAGGCCCGGGAAGTTGACCCGTCTTGACTCGGCCGACAAGGCGATGACGACGAAGGTCAGGCCCGCCAGGCCCGCCGAGGCGGAGCCGGTGATGACGTAGAAATTGTCCCATTCCGCCAGCAGCGACTCTGTCATGTTGCATTCTCCGGGCGTTTGGCAAGGTGGCGCGTGCCGCCGATGGGCAGCAAGAAAAATGCGTCCTCGGGCACGGCTTTGGCGAGCCGCACCGCGGGCAGTTCATGAATGGGCTGATCCAGCGGATCGTCGGCCAGCGCGAAGGTTCCCCAATGCACTCCTACGCTGCGCTTGGCGCCAAGATCCAGGTGAATCTGCAGCGCTTCGTGCAGATCGACGTGCTGGTCCTTCATGAACCAGCGCGGCAGACAAGCGCCGACGGCGATGAGCGCCAGGTCGAAGCCGCCGCCCCGCTCCTGCGTGTGGCGCGCCGCCAGCCTTTGCCGCGTATCGATGAAATCCCGGCTGTAGCCCGTGTCGCCGGTGAAGAACCAATGAAAATCCGCGCCCAATGCCGCCCAGCCGCCCCACAGGGTGCGGTTGCGGTCGCTCAAGCTGCGGCCCGACCAGTGCTGCGCGGGGGTGAATTGAAATTCCACGCCTGCATGCACATGTGCTTCCCACCAGTCGAGTTCCACGGCCCGGGCGATGCCGAGCCGCTCCATCCACGCTTTCAACCCCAAGGGCACGAGGTAGAGCGGCGCCCCGCCCGCTTGCTGTGCCAGCGCCTTCACGCTGCCGCGGTCCAGATGATCGTAGTGATTGTGCGAGATCAGCACGACATCGATGTGCGGCAGGTCCTCGAGCGCAACGCCCGGCGCCTGCACCCGCTTGGGCCCCGCGCATTGCAGCGGCGAGGCGCGCATGGAAAAGATGGGATCCGTGAGCACGTTGAGCCCGCAGGCCTGCACCAGCATGGTCGCGTGACCGATCCAGGTCACGGCCGGGTCCATGTGCGCGCCCGCCAGGGCGTTGCGGCGGATGAAGCCAAGATCGGCATCCACTCGTGGCGTCGGCAAGCTGGGCTCTGGCGGCAGGTGATCGCGGATCCGCTGCCATTGCCAGTGGAGTAGATCGCCGAGCGATTTGGTGACCGAATCAATGTAGTTGTTGCGAAATCCATCGGTCGTATGGTGGTGCGGCGGCATCGAGGGGATTCTAGCGAAATTCGCCGCCATATCTCTGCGATTGCGTGCCCTGCCGCCGCGACCTGCGCGGTTTTCCGGTGCACGCTTGGGGCCCATGACAAACCACGGACAGGCGTCCGAGCAACTGGCGGTGGAGTATCTGCAAACACAGGGAGTGCTCATCCTGGCGCGCAACCTGCGCTGCAAGGCCGGCGAACTCGACCTGGTTGCTCTCGACGGCGATGTGCTGGCGGTGATCGAAGTCCGGCAGCGCGGCGGGACCCGCTTCGGCGGGGCGCCCGCCTCGGTCACGCGGCACAAACAGCGCAAGATCATTCGCGCCGCCGGCTACTTTTTACAACGTCGGATGCAGTGGCGCTCGCGCCTGATGCGCTTCGATGTATTCGCCGTGCAAGGCCCGCCCGATGGTCCGCACCGCATGCTCTGGCTCAAGGACGCGTTTCGCGCTACTTGACCACCTGCAGCTTCGGCCGCTTTGGCTTGGGCTGGCCATCCTTGCCCGCGGCCGCCGTCGGGTTGGGCGGCCCGTCCGTGGGATCTGGATCCGCATCGCCCTCGGGGAAAATCATCCCCTGTCCGGTCTCGCGCGCGTAGATGCCGAGGATGGCGCGAACCGGGACCTGCACCGCAAATCCCACGCCGCTGAAGCGCGCCTCGAAGCTGACGAAATCGTTGCCCAATTTGAGCATTTGAGTCGCCGAGAAACTCACGTTGAGGACAATCTTGCCGTCTTTCACGTATTGCCGGGGGACAGTCACGCCCTCCGCGCCTGCATCGACCACGATATGCGGGGTCTCACCGCTGTCGGAAATCCATTCGTGCAGTGCACGCAGCAGGTAGGGTCGGCGCGGCTTCAATGGCGCATCCTGCGTTCGGCGTCGGTCAGGCAGGAGCGGAACGTCGAACGCGCAAATATTGCATTCATGTACTTCGTGATCGGCAGCGCCTGCGCCGGCAGTTCTATGCCATAGCTCGGCAAACGCCACAGAATGGGTGCGATGCTGGCGTCGACCAGCGAGAATTCATCGCTGAGGAAGAACGGCTTGGCCTTGAACACGTCCGCGCTGGCGCAGATCGCTTCGCCGAGCACCTTGCGGCTGTGTCCCGCGGTCTTGCTCTGGGGATCCAATTCGATGTCGCGCGCCAGGGCATACCAGTCCCGCTCCACGCGATACAGCGCCACCCGAAATTGGGCCCGGGTCACCGGGTCGATGGGCATCAGCGGCGGATGTGGAAAGCGCTCGTCCAAATACTCGATGATGACGCGCGAGTCGTACAGCACCAGGTCGCGATCCACCAGGGTCGGCACGCTGTGATAGGGATTCAGGTCGAGCAGATCTTCGGGCAGATCGTTTGGGTCGACATTGACCAATTCGATGGCGATCCCTTTTTCGGCAAGCACCAGGCGCGTCCGGTGACTCCAAGGGTCAGTCGGCGCGGAAAACAGTGTCATCACCGAGCGACGTGCCACTAACGCGGTCTCCTAGCAGCAGCAACATGGGCAAACGGGACATCCCGCTGCTGCGTCAGTGGACGTCCTTCCAATATTCTTTCTTCAGCAGGTAGGCAAACACGAAGAACACCAGCAAGAATAGGGTTACAAAAATCCCCATCGACTGACGTTTGTCTTTGACCGGCTCACCGGCATAGTCGAGGAAATTCACGATGTCCCGAACGAACTGATCATACTCCTCTGGCTTCATGGCGCCGGGAGTCATTGCTTCAACCCCCTCCAGCACCATCCTGGCACTGCCCTTCTCGTCCGCCACGTTCTTGAATACCGGTTTCTGCAATCCGTGCAGCGACGCCAGCACATCTGGCATTGCAGCACTCGGCAGGTACAGATTATTCACGCCCCACGGCCGGGTCTTGTCGACGTAGAAACCGTGGATGAATGAATAAAGGTAATCGGGCCCCTTGGCCCGCGCGATCAACGACAGATCCGGCGGTTGCTTGCCGAACCAGGCCTCGGAATCTTTCGGCATCGCCGAGTTGATGGTATCGAAAGCCTTGTCCGTGGTGAACATCAAATTGCCGAGTTCCGACACGGGAATTTTGAGGTCCTCCGCCAAACGGTTGAAGCGCAAATACTTCAGTGAGTGGCAGCCCGAGCAGTAATTCATGAAATTGCGCGCGCCGCGCTGCAGGGACTCGGTGTTGGCGATGTCCGTGCCGGCCGACAGCAGCGAAATCCCCCCTTCCTCGGCCATCACGGAACCCGCGGATAGAAGCGCCATGGCGATCAATACCGAGCGTTTAAGCATGTCCTGTGACCCTTTCCGGCACCGGCTTCACGCTGTCGAGTTTCGTGTACCAGGGCATCAGCAAAAAGAAAGCAAAATACAAAACCGTGCAGACTTTGGCCAGCGTCGGGTAGATGCCCGACGGAGGCTTCAAGCCGCAGACGCCTAAGGCAATGAATGAGAGGACGAAGATGGTCAACATAATCTTGTATATGGGACCCCGGTAGCGGATCGAGTTCACCGGTGAACGATCCAGCCACGGCACGAAGAACAGCACGACGATCGAGGCGCCCATCACCAGCACCCCCCAAATCTGCGTGCCGGCGAATGAGGGCACCGCGCGCAACATGGCGTAAAACGGCGTGAAATACCAGACCGGG
>DATLVV010000461.1:0-3250 GCA_035577165.1 Steroidobacteraceae bacterium
GCGTGATCCAAGACATCGCCCGCATTGCCGCGATCTGCGCGCAGCACGGCAGCGCCCGCCTGCACGTGGATGCGGCGCAAAGCGCCGGTAAGTGCCCCATCGATTTTGCGAATCTCGGCGTGGATCTGATGTCGCTGTCGGCGCACAAGGTGTACGGCCCAAAGGGAGTCGGCGCCTTGCTGGTGTCGCGCGGCGGCGGCGCAGGCGCCGGCGCAGAGGGCCGCGCCGGCGGCAGGAGGCGGGAGTCGGTGCAATTGCGCGCCCGGCAATTCGGCGGCGGGCAGGAGCGGGGCTTGCGCGCGGGCACCGTGGCAACTCACCAGGTGGTGGGGATGGGCATGGCGTTCGAGTTGGCGCGCGAAGCGCTGCAAGCGGAAGCCGCGCGCCTGGCGCCGCTGCGCGAACGGTTGTGGCAGGGATTGGCAGCGCTCGGCGGCGCGCTGCGCAATGGCGACGCGCGGCATTCGGTGCCGCATCTGCTCAATGTGTCATTCGAAGGGGTGGAGGGCGAGAGCTTGCTGGCGGCGGTCCGGGGACGCCTGGCGGTCTCGACCGGCTCCGCCTGCACGTCGGCGCTGCGCGAGGCCTCGTACGTCTTGCGTGCCTTGGGCCGCGACGACGTGTTGAGCGAGAGCAGCTTGCGATTCGGCTTGGGGCGCAACACCGGCGAGCGCGATATCGACGCCGCCGTCGCCGCCGTGGGCCAGGCGGTCTCGCGCCTGCGCCGGTTAAGCGGCGTATGAACTACAACGAAGCCACCCTGGCGTACTTCGAGAACACTCCGGCCGCCGGCGTGCTCTTAGGTCCCGGCACCCTGCGCGGCGCGGCCGGCGATCGCGCGCACGGAACCTGGGTGCAATTCGATCTGCAGGTCGACGCGGGGATCGTCCAAGCGGCGCGATTTCTGGCCTTCGGCTGTCCGCATACCATCGCGGTAGCCTCCTGGATTGCCGAGCACGCGCCCGGTGGCGAGCTGCTGGCGGCGCTGCCGGAGAGCGTGGCGCAATTGAGCGAGCGTTTTGCCGTGCCGGTCGAGAAGCGGGGACGGCTGCTCATCATCGAGGATGCCTGGTTGGCGTGCGTGCGCCGCGGCGAGCTGCCCGTGCACCGCGGCAACCATTGAGTAGCGGCTCAGCCGCCCCCATGAAGGAATGTGGTGCGCCCGCGCTTGCGAGGGCGAAAAAAAACGCGCTCTGGTTCCGTGCGCGAGAGTCGGTGGCGTGTTATGTATAGCCCAACGGCCGGATTTGTGGCCGTGGCTAGGAGGACAGCGCAGTATGGCGATTTTGTTGACGGAATCGGCGGCTGATCGGGTTCGATCTCACTTGGCGCAGCGCGGAATGGGTTTGGGCTTGCGGGTGGGCATCAAGAAGACGGGTTGTTCGGGTTTTGCCTATGTCGTGAATTATGCTGACGAAATTCACCCGGACGACGCGGTTTTTGAGGCCCAGGGCGTGAAAGTGGTGGTCGATCCTTTGAGCCTGCCGCTGATCGACGGGACCTTGGTGGATTTCGTCAAACAGGGCCTGAATGAGGCCTTCAAGTTCCAGAATCCGAAAGCCAAGGGCGAATGCGGCTGCGGCGAGAGTTTTAACGTCTAAAGGCGCCCGCCGGACAACTCCCGGCGCGGGCCGGGCAGGATTCCTTTCCTTAGGGGTTTTCCCAAGTAATACAGGGACTTCGGTTGTCATCCTGATTGCTAGAGCGGGCCCTCTCCAGTACACTTCGCGGTCTTTGTCAGCCCTCCACGGGGCGAATTCCCCATTATTTACCCGAGGTTGTCATGCCCATCGAGCGCACTCTTTCCATTGTCAAGCCGGACGGCGTCGGCCGTAATCTGATCGGCGATGTCTATCGTCGATTCGAACAGGCGGGCTTGCGGGTGGTGGCGGCGCGCATGATGCACCTGTCGCAGGCGGAGGCCGAGGGATTCTACGCCGTGCACCGTGAGCGCCCGTTCTTCAAGGATCTGGTGCGCTTCATGACTTCCGGTCCGGTGATGGTGCAAGTGCTGGAGGGGGACGGCGCGATTGCCAAGAATCGTGAGGTGATGGGCGCCACGGACCCGAAAAAGGCGGCCAAGGGCACCATTCGCGCCGATCTGGCCACCAGTATCGATGAAAACATCGTCCATGGATCCGATGCACCGGACACGGCGGCGCGGGAAATCAGCTACTTTTTCCGCGAAATTGAGCTCTGCCCGCGTACGCGCTAGCGTAGCGGCGGGGGAATAGAGGAGAGACAGACCTTGGCGGCGGGCGAACGCGTGAATTTACTCGGGCTTCCGCGCGCGGAACTCGAGGCATTCGTGGCCGAGCGCCTCGACACCAAGCCGTTTCGCGCCCGCCAGCTGATGAAGTGGATCTATCGGCGGGGCGCCGCGGATTTCTCCTTGATGACCGACCTCAAGCAGGACTTCCGCGCCCGGCTGAGTGAAGTGGCGCGGATCGCAGTTCCGGAAATCGTGACCGAGCAGGTCTCGAACGACGGCACGCGCAAGTGGATGCTGCGCATGGACGAGGTGCAGGGGATCGAGACGGTCTACATTCCCGAGCCCGACCGCGGCACCCTGTGCATCTCGAGCCAGGTCGGCTGCGCCATGGATTGCACGTTCTGTTCCACCGCGCAGCAGGGCTTCAATCGTAACTTGAGCGTGGCGGAAATCGTCGGGCAGGTCTGGCTGGCGCATCGAGAGCTGTTGGAATCGCGGCCGGGCCACGGCGACGGCCGCAGCGGCGATGCCCGGGCCAACATCACCAACATCGTGTTCATGGGCATGGGTGAACCGCTCGCGAACTATCGCAACGTGGTTCCGGCCATGCGGATATTCCTCGACGACCTGGGCTACGACTTGTCGCGGCGCCGGGTGACCTTGAGCACCTCGGGCTTGGTGCCGCAGATCTATAAATTGGCCGAAGAGTGCAATGTGGCGCTGGCGGTGTCGCTGCACGCGCCGAACGATGAATTGCGCAACGAGCTCGTGCCCATCAACCGCAAGCATCCGATCGAGGAATTGCTGGCGGCATGCTGGCACTACATCGAGGTGCAGAACGGGCGCAGCGTCACCTTCGAGTACGTCATGCTGGACGGGGTGAACGACAAGCCGCAGCACGCGCTGGAACTCGCGCGTCTCCTCAAGGGCCGGCCCGCCAAGCTCAACTTGATCCCTTTCAACGTGTTTCCCGGCACGCGTTATCGCCGCTCGCCCGGGCCGGTCATTGTGAGATTCCGCGACATCCTCAACGAACAC
>DATLVV010000462.1:0-2938 GCA_035577165.1 Steroidobacteraceae bacterium
GGGCGTCATTTGAGCGACCATACGGTCTGGCGTGGCTGCTGCAGTTGTCGGCGGAACTGCGCGCCTGGAATGATCCACAGGCAGCGGTGTGGGCGGCGGCGCTGCGGCCGC
This sequence comes from Steroidobacteraceae bacterium, assembly GCA_035577165.1. Lineage (GTDB taxonomy): Bacteria > Pseudomonadota > Gammaproteobacteria > Steroidobacterales > Steroidobacteraceae > Bog-1198. The sequence continues at coordinate 112 of DATLVV010000462.1, forward strand.
TGGAGACGGAGGCTGCGTCGCGGCTCAAGACCTGGATACCGAAGCTGCACTATCCGATCCGCATCGGCGAACATGATCAGACGGCGTTCTCATTCGGCTTGGCGTGGGATTGGGCGGGCATTGCCGGGGATATCGAGATGCGCCGCGTGCTCACCGGTGCGGCGCAGCGTTTCTATGCTGCGGACCGCCATTGCCCCATCGACTATGAGCCTTCGGGCGAGGATTTTCTGTCGCCGTGCCTGGCCGAGGCGGATTTCATGCGCAGGGTGCTGGAGCCGGCCGCGTTCGGCCCCTGGCTGAGCGGCTTCTTGCCTCAGATTCCGCAGCAGGCGACGGCGGCGTGGCTGACGCCCGCGGTGGTGACCGATCGCGCCGATCCGAAGCTCGCGCACGTGGACGGGCTCAACTTGAGCCGCGCCTGGATGCTCACGGGCATCGCTCATGGGCTGATGGCCGGCGATCGCCGCGCCGCCGTGCTGCGTGCCGCTGCACAGCGGCATCGGGAGACGGCGCTGCCCGCGGTGACCGGTGAGCACTATGAGGGCGGCCACTGGCTCGGCACTTTCGCGGTGTATCTGACCAGCGAAGCCGGGACATAAAAAAAGACGGCAGGGTTTGATCCCTGCCGTCCGCTTGCTCGCGACGCCGCCTGGAGCCTGTCTGAGTATTCAGCCTCCTAAGGATTGCTGGGCGTGTTGGGTGTTCCCGCGGCTGCTGCGGCGTGCAGTCCGAGGAAGGTCTTCACGTTCAAGGTGCTGTTTCCCAGCACTTCGCTGTAGGCCTGGCCCGGCTTCACCTTGAAGGCGTTGTTGTCGCCGGAGATGTTGCGGTGGAAGAACTGCAGCTGCTTCGGCGCATGCACGCCGCCGAACAGGGACTGCGTCGCCGACAAGGCATAAATCAGCGGGTTGACGTTGCCCAAGCGGCCGCCGCTCAACTGGACGGCGAGCGCCAGCACTCCGGCCATTTCCGGAGAGGAGGCACTGGTGCCGATAAGGAGGCTCGGCTCTCCGCCGATCCAGACGATCGCTGCGCTGCGCGGCAGTACGGTGCAGTCCTGCGCCGCGATGTCGGCATCGCCGGGGCAGCCGCCCATCATCAGCGACACGTCGGGTACCGCGCGATGCTTCTTGCTGCCGGTGTCGACCAGGTACTGGTACAGCGGCTTGGAGAATACCGAACTGAAACCGCCGCCCGTTCCCCAGGTGTTGTTGCCGACGGTGACGGTGCTGCCGTCGCTCAGTTGAAACTCCGCATCAACGCGCGGATCGAAGTCGGCATTTTCCGAGAGGTAGGCCGCATCATCCTCGCCCGGGGTTGCCGAGGTCTGCAGATTCGTGCCGCCGACTCCGGTGACGTTCGGGTCGGACGCCGGATTTTCGACACCGCGTACGAAGTGGGTGCCGTTGCGCGGATTGTTGGCGAAGGACTTCGAGACGCAGGGCACACCGCCCTCGTCGCCGGAACTGGCCAGGAAGGTGATGCCCTGCGCATTGCCTTGCTGGAACAGCGCGTGGAAGGTTTTCAAGATGCTGGTGAAGTCGACGCCACCGTTGTAGGCCGCGGTGAAATCCAGCTCGCACTCGCCGAAGGATGAGCTGACGACGTCGACGACGTTGTCCTCGACCACCGCGGTGTAGGCGGCGGTGATGGCATCGTCGGTGAGCTCCGGCATGTCGTAGACAATCTCTTTGGCGCCGGGCGCGGTCCCCAGGGACATTTGCGTGTCGAGCGAGGCCTCCGCGCCGTCCGCTGTAGTCGGATCGAACGGGCCGGCGCCGCCCTCGACGTGGCGATACTGCACGGTGGGCACGGGCAAATCGGTATTGGCCGAGTACGCTTGAACGAGGCTCACGCCGCCGGATAACGGCAAGGTCGAGTTGAAAGTATTGGCTAGGTCGGCGGGATCGATCACCGAGGAGATGACGATGCCGATGTGCACGCCGAGGCCGACGATCTGCTGGCGACGATGCGAGCCGAAAGGCTTGGCTTCGGTTTCGAACGACGGCAGTTGATACGCTTCGTTGAGATCGTTCGGGTAGAAGAAGGAACTGTTGCTCGAGAGCCGGAACGCCGGCGACACGTCGTTCAGCCGCTTGAGGACTTGCGAGTGCACATGCGCACGTAGATGCGTCGTGAATTCAGGAATCACGGCGCCCATCGAGGCGAGCGCCCGCGGCACATTGATATGGCCTTCCGCGGCGGCGAGCTTGACGTTGCCCTTCGGCATTTTGACGCGGTTCAAACGCGTGTTGAATATTCTTTCGGCGTTGGCGACGGAACCCTCGACCTCGAGGCTCTGGGTTTTCTCGCTGACGATGGTGAAGCCTTCCGACTGCAGCAGCGATCGGGTGCGCGCGACATCCGCGGGGTTCGGTCCGAATTGCTGCTTGAATTGCGCCGGAGTCAGCCAGTGATGGTAGCTCGGCGAGGTCGAGTCGGTCTGCGCCTGCAGGAGTTTCTCGAGCGCATCGCTGTGCGTGAGAGGCAGGTACACGTTGAAATGCGCTACGGCATTCTGATCGGCGGCGCCGAGCGTCTTCCCGGCATGCACGGCGGCCGATGCGCCGAGCGGCAGCATCGTCATTGAAGCGGCGCAAAGCACAGCGCCCGTTGCCACAGAACGGATTCTCATGTCAGCTCCTTGAATCGGTTTGATGATCCCTAGTTGGTTTTAAAGTTGCAAACGCGAACGCCGACGTCACCGTCGGCGCTTCCTTCATGGCGGAATACTAGTCTCTCCATTTGGCGCCGACTAGTTGCGCGCACCGAGAGACGGTCGTGCAATTTTTACAAGGTGTGGTGCGGCACGATGCGCGCGAGATTC
>DATLVV010000463.1:0-13014 GCA_035577165.1 Steroidobacteraceae bacterium
CGATCGACTCCAGATCCTGCCAGGCGTCGACCCGGGCGTACAACTGCGAGGCGGGGCCCACCAGCAGCGTGCAATAGGCCAGCAACAGCGCCCAGTGGGCGCGCTGAGGTTGGCCGCCGGCGGCCGTCCATGCCCGCACGCCAAACCATGTCGCAAGGATCAATCCGGCGGCGGAAATCACCATGAAGGCCGCATGCGATCGCATCGAGCTCCAGGCCTCGGCGCCCACGATGACCAAAGCTGCGGCGAAAAGCACCACCCCCAGCAGCAGCAGAACGGAAGTGGCGCGCACGGCCCGCATGTCCCAGCGGTCCGGACTCTGCACGCTCTCCTGCGCCCACCAGGCCAGCAGCAGGGCAACCCCGGGGAGCGCCGGAGCCAGGTAGACATTGCGGGCGGTCGCCGCCAGCGAGAGGAGCACGAGGGGCGGCAACGACGCTGCCGCGGCAAAGCGTACGGTTCGATTGTCAGTGAACGAAATATTGCGCCGGCGCCAAGCGCGCCGTACGGCGGCGATAACCAGCAATGTCCAAGGAGCCAGGTACAGGGGGAGCTCGATGAAGTACTTGCCGGGGGAGTTGCGATGGCCGGTCGCATACTGCAATTCATTGGGTGCATCGACGCGCGTGAAGCGGCCGACCAAGTTGTTCCAGAAGAACACCTTCAAATGTGCGGGTCCGTCCGGGCCGGCATGGACGAACCAGATCCAAGTGCCGATCATCGCGGCCTGCAGCACCAATCCCGCATACAGTTCCCAGCGCAGCAGTTCGCGCCAGCGCCTCTCCCAGAGGGCGAGGGTCACCAGTGTCATCGCCGGGACCATCCAGGCGACGGCACTCTTACAGAGAAAACCCAATCCCAGTGCGGCATGCATCAAGAGGTAGCCGCGCAGGCGCTCGCCGCGCTGCACCGCATAGAAGCCTTGATGGGCGCCCAACAGCGCGATCGACACCGCGGCCAGAAGCGGCGCATCGGTCGCCAGCCAGATGGTCGTCTGATAGGCGAGCAGCAAAGTGCTCACGGCGGCGGCGCCCACCATCCCTGCGACGGGTCCCGCACAGCGCCGCGCCAGCAAGCCGACGCCAAGCGCCGTGATCACGGCGTACAAGAGATTGGGCAGGCGCGCGGACCAGGCGGCAGCGCCGAACAGCCGGATAGGAACGGCGGCGAGCCAGTAAGTCAGCGGCGGCTTCTCGCAGAAGGCCTCCCCCGCCAACAACGGCACCGACTTCTGCGCCTGCCAGCTCATGCGCCAGGCAATGTCCGCCTCGCGCGGTTCATCGGGTGTCCAGTAGCCGCGCCCGAAAATACCGACGCACCACACGAGCAGCAACACAGCGGATAGCGCGCCAAGCGGTGAGCGGAGCCGCTTCGACAACGCGGTATACTTCATGTACTACAAAGGAGAGCGCATGGCATTCGTTGACTATACTTCACAAGGCGCCGTCGCCGTGATCACTCTGAAGAACCCACCGGTCAATGCGCTGGGGTTGGGGCTGCGTGCGGCCATTGCCGACGGTGTCGAGCGGGCCGGCGACGATGAATCGATTCGCGCAATCGTCATCGCAGGATCCGGCGCCACGTTTTGCGGCGGCGCCGATGTGAGCGAGTTCGGACGGCCGTCCATGTCCGCGAGTCCGACCTTGGCGGATCTGCTTACGCAGATCGAGAGCTCGAAGAAGCCGGTGATCGCCGCGATCAACGGCCTGGCGCTGGGCGGAGGATTGGAGCTCGCCATGGCGTGCCACTATCGAGTCGCCGCGGCGGCGGCCCCACTCGGACAGCCCGAGGTCAAGCTGGGGATTCTGCCCGGCGCCGGCGGCACGCAGCGGCTGCCGCGGCTGGCGGGGGTCGAGCGGGCGCTCAACATGATCGTGAGCGGCAATCCCGTGAGCGCGCGTGATTTGGCGAAGACCGAGCTGCTCGATTCGATCGCCGAGGGCGACGTGCTGGCGGCGGCCTTAAGCCTGGCCGAGCGTCTCATTGCCGACAAGTCGCCGCTGAAAAAAGCACGCGATATCAAGATCAACATGCCCAATGCGGAGGCGTTCCTCGACTTCGCGCGCGGCGCGGTCGCGCCGCTCGCCAGGAACTATCCGGCGCCGCTCAAATGCATCGACGCCGTCGAGGCTGCCGTGCTCAAGCCCTTCGACGAAGGAATGAAAATCGAAGGATCGTTGTTCGTCGAGTTGCTCAACACGCCGGAATCCAAGGCCTTGCGGCACGCGTTTTTCGCGATGCGTGCCGCAGCCAAGATTCCCGACGTGCCGAGCGCCACACCGCTGCGCGCGATAAAGTCGGTGGCGGTGATCGGAGCAGGCACCATGGGCGGCGGAATTGCGATGAATTTTGCCAATGCGGGAATACCGGTCACGGTGCTCGAGACCACCCAGGCGGCGCTCGACAAGGGTCTCGGCACGGTGTGGAAAAATTATGAAAGCACCCTGAAGAAGGGACGGCTGAGTCAGGAAGAATTCGACAAACGCGTCAAGCAGATCACCGGCACCTTGACGTACGACGACGTCAAGAATGCCGACCTCATCATCGAGGCGGTTTTCGAGGACCTGCAGGTGAAGAAACAGGTGTTCGAGAAGCTGGACCAGACCGCCAAGCAGGGCGCCATTCTCGCGTCGAACACCTCGACCTTGGATGTGAACAAGATCGCGGACTTCACCAAGCGCCCGCAGGATGTCATCGGTCTGCATTTCTTCAGTCCGGCGAATGTCAGCAAGCTGCTCGAGATCGTGCGCGGCGCCAAGAGCGCCAAGGATGTGGTGGCCACCAGCATGGCGGTGTCCAAGCAAATCAAGAAGGTCGGCGTCATTTCCGGCGTCTGCGACGGATTCATCGGCAACCGCATGATGAATGCGTATTTCCGCCAAATGGAATTGCTGCTGGATGTGGGTGCTTTGCCGCAGCAAATCGACCAGGCCATGGAGAAATTCGGCTTTGCGATGGGGCCGTTTCGGGTCAGCGATCTCGCGGGCAACGATGTCCTCTGGTACATACGCAAGCGTCTGTACGTCGAGTATCCGGACCGGGTCTTTTCAAAAACGCCGGATCGAATCTGCGAATTGGGGCGATTCGGTCAAAAGACCGGCGCCGGCTGGTATGACTACAAGGCGGGCGAGCGCACGGCGATTCCATCCGATCTCGTCAACAAGATCGTGCTGGAAGAATCGGCCAAGTTGGGGCTGGTCAGGCGCAAGATCGGCGACGAGGAGATCGTGCAGCGCGCGCTGTATTCATTGATCAACGAAGGCGCGCGAATACTCGAGGAGGGCATTGCGCAGCGCGCCTCGGACATCGATGTCGTGTACTTGACGGGTTATGGCTTTCCCGATTTTCGCGGCGGGCCGCTGTTCTACGCCGATTCGGTCGGGCTATCCAATATCCTGCGCAGCATGCGCGAATTCGCCAAGGGCTATCAGCCGGACGCCTGGGAGCCGGCGCCCTTGCTCAAACGACTTGCCGCCGAAGGCAAAACCTTTGCCGGCTGGGGTGCAGAAGTATGACCGACGCCGTCATCGTTTCGACCGCCCGGACCGGGCTGGCAAAATCCTGGCGCGGGGCGTTCAACATGACGCATCCCGTGACCTTTACCGCGCACGTATTGCGTCATGCCATGCAGCGCGCGAAGCTCGATCCCAAGGAAGTCGAAGACGTCATCGTCGGCGGTACTTTCATGGAGGGCGCCGCCGGCATGAATGTGGCGCGGCAAGTGGCGCTGCGCGCCGGATGCCCGGTCACGACGGCCGGCGTCACCGTCAATCGCTTCTGCTCCACGGGCCTGCAGACCATTGCGCTTGCCGCGCAGCGCGTCATCTCGGGAGAAGGCGAGATCTACGCGGCCGGCGGATTGGAATCGATTTCCTGCATACAAAACCAGGCCAACCTGCGCATGCTCAAGGAGAGCTGGCTGGTGCAGCACAAGCCGGAGATTTATTGGAACATGCTGCAGACCGCGGAGAATGTCGCCAAGCGCTACAATATTTCGCGGCAGCTGCAGGACGAGTACGGAGTCCAGAGCCAGCTTCGCGCGGCCGCCGCCGCGCAGGCCGGCCGATTCAACGATGAGATCGTGCCCATGACCACCGTCATGGCGGTGGCCGACAAGGCGTCGGGCAGCGTCGGCACGCGGGAAGTCAACATCGCCGCCGATGAGGGCATCCGGCCCGATACCACCTATGAGGGCGTATCGAAGATCCGCGCAGCGTTGCCGGGAGGAGTCATTGCCGCGGGCAATTCCAGCCAGTTCTCCGACGGCGCCTCGATCTGCATCGTCATGGACGCCAAGCGGGCGGAACAGAAAGGCCTGAGCCCGCTTGGAATCTTTCGCGGCTTTCAGGTCGTGGGCTGCGAGCCCGATGAAATGGGGATCGGTCCGGTATTCGCCGTGCCCAAGCTCCTGGCCAAGGCGGGCCTGGGGGTCGAGGATATCGGCCTTTGGGAATTGAACGAGGCCTTTGCGGTGCAGGTCATCTACTGCCGCGACCGGCTCGGGATCCCCGCAGAGCGTCTCAATGTCGACGGCGGAGCGATTGCCGTCGGGCATCCCTACGGCGTCTCCGGCTCACGTCTGGTCGGTCATGCGTTGATCGAGGGCAAGCGGCGCGGAGTCAAATATGTGGTGACGACGATGTGCATCGGGGGCGGCATGGGGGCGGCCGGTCTGTTCGAGGTGGCCTAAGTCAGCGGTGCGCAGTCGTCTCCTTCTAGCTGCGTCGGGCTGCCTCGTGGCGGCGGTCCTGGTCCGGGAATCGACGCTCGAGCGCCGGCTGCTGCGCGCAGATCCGAATTCGATTCCGGACAACCCGGCGCTGATGCAATTCGCCCGCGAACGAGGCGAGGCGCTGTTCGAGATCCATTGCTCGGCCTGTCACGGCCGTCACGGAGAAGCAGATCCGGCGCGCGGCGTGCCGAGCCTCGCCGACCGTGAATGGTTGTATGGGACGGGGCTGGTGAGCGATATCGAGCAAGTCATCAAGTATGGGATCCGTTCCTACCACCCGCGAGCTTGGAATCTAGCCATCATGCCTGCCTATGCCAGCGCGCAGCCTAGTGCGCGTGATGCCAGTATAAAGCCGCTATCTCCGGCGAACATCCGTGATCTTGTCGACTTTATGGTGCAAAAACAGCGGCGCGAGGCGGACCCTGTGGCCGCCGCCCGTGGCGCCTTGCTGTTCACCGGGCCGGCCGGTTGCTATGACTGTCATGCGGTCGACGCCAAGGGCGATTCGGCCATCGGCGCGCCGGATCTCACCGATCCGAACTCCTTGTATGGCAACAGCCGCGAAGCTCTGACGATGTCCATCTCCCATGGCCGGCACGGCATGTGCCCGGCGTGGGTGGGACGCATCCCGGCAGCTGCTCTTCGCGAGACATCGGTCTACGTGTATTCGCTGTCGCATCCGGGAGGCGGCTAGATGTCGGGCAATCGCCGATCATTCGTTCTGATGGGCGGGGGCGCCCTCGCCGGATTGTTGATGGCCGGCTACTCGCTCTTCACCGCTCGCGGCACCTCCACCCTGATCGTGCCGGCGGAGGCGGTGGCGCTGGTCAATCAGCAACCCATCGCCCGCAGCGACTACTTGCTGCAGCTGCAGACCTTGTACGGGGTGGACCTGCAGCACGCGACGGCTGCGCAGCGCCACAAGGTGCTGGACGATATGATTCGCGAGGAGCTGTTCGTACAGAGAGGCAAGGAATTGGATGTCGCCGCCACGGATCCTGACGTGCGAGCAGCCATGGTCAATTCCGTCGAGCTGGAGATTGCCGCCGACGCCGTCACCTCCCAACCGAGCGAGGCGCAGCTGCGAAGCTACTACGCTTCGCATCAGGCGCGATACGCCAGCGAAGGGGTGATGACGCTGCGCGACTTTGTATTTCCTCAGGGTGGCGCCAAGGCGGCGGCAGAGGCGGCCGAGGTGCTTCGAACCAGCGTGCCGACGCCGGCGCTGCTGGAGCGCTGGCATGCGTCGGACTCGCGAAAGGTGGCCGACGAGGAATTCTATTTTGCCGCCCAGATTCACCTGGGCGAGCGGCTGTTCGATGTGGCCCGGGCATTGCCCGACGGCGCAGCATCGGCACCGATCGCGCTGCCGGACGGCATTCATGTGCTCTACATGTTCAAAAACAAACGACCCACGCCCTTCGACTTCGCCGCCGCCCGCGATCAGGTACTGACCGACTACCGCAACGACGCCATCGGCCACCTGCGCACCGGCGACGAGGCCTTTCTGCGCAAGCGCGCGAACGTGCTGATCGCAGACGACATCCGCTGATGCGGCGTTTGCTGATCTTCGTGTTGGCCGCGACGATGCTGGGGGTCTCCGTTGCCGGCGCCCATACCCGCAGCCAATCCCATTCGGTCTGGGAGATCAAAGGCGCCGATGTCGATCTGGTCATGACCATTCCGGTCCTGGAGGCCGACCGTCTATCCGAATATCAGAGCGCGCCGTCCGATGATCGTCTCAAGGCTTATTTGAGTGAGCGCGTTTATCCCCTGGCCGGCGGCAAACGCTGCCCGGTCGTGCCGCCGATCCAGACGCTGTCGGCCGCGCCGGGCTTTCGAAAATTCGATTTCACGTTCAAATGCGCGGCTGCGAGCAACCTGCAAGTGCATTCGGCCGCCTTCTTCGATCTGGTGCCCAGCCACACCAATTTCGCCCAGGTGCAAAATGCCTTGAGCGGCGAATTCACCGAGCAGCTGATCACCGCGGAACATCGAACCGTCGATGTGACGGGAGGCGAGGGAAACCGGCTCAAGAGCGCGCGTTTCGTCGAATTCATCCGCATGGGAATGATGCATATCTTCACGGGCGTCGATCACATGTCCTTTCTCCTCGGACTGGTGCTGATTTCCAGACGCTTGCGCGATCTCGTGTTCGTGGTCACCGGCTTCACCATCGGCCACAGTCTCACGCTGGCGCTGGCAGTGACCGGCGTACTGCGGCCGCACGCAGAATACATCGATGCCCTGGTGGCGCTCACCATCGCATTGATCGGGGCGGAGAACATCGTGGTGCAAACCCAGAAACCCACGCTGGTGGCGCTGACCGTCGGGGGCTCCCTGGCATTCATGGCGTTGCTGCAGGCATTGGGCATGGGTGGATTGCCGAGCCTGCTGCTGCTGGGCGCAGGGTTGTTCACGGCGAACTATCTCATGATATCCGGCCGACTCCGCGATGCGGGGCGCCTGCGGATTCTGATCACTTTGGTTTTCGGTTTGATCCACGGTTTCGGTTTTGCCGCCGACCTGCTCGAGCTGCAGCTTCCGCCCGAGCGATTGGCCGAGCTCCTGGTCGGCTTCAACGTCGGCGTGGAGATCGGACAGTTGATCCTGGTTGCCGGAGCCACTCTGCTGGTGGCAATGCTGGCAAAGACCCGGTTTGCGCTGCCCAGGCGCCTGGTCGTCGATGTGGCCTCGTCGTTCTTGGTGGGGCTGGGTGTATTTTGGTTCGTGAGCCGGAGCTATGCATGAGACTAGTAGGGACCTGCCTCGCGCTCGCGAGCGCGGCTGCGTTCGGCGGGACCACCGGCCTCACAACGGACACGACTCTCGAGGCCGTGACCGTCACCGCGAAGCGCCTCGAAGAGACTCTTCCGCAGCAACTCGCCGCCTACGGAACGCGGGTGGAAACGATTTCCGCGGAGGAGATCAAGAACGGCGCTTTCATCGATGTGGCTGAAACATTGCAGGCGCTCGCCCCGGGTCTCAGCATCTCCAGCAAGAACGGCCCGTTTGACTACGTCGATATTTCGCTGCTCGGCTCTCGTACCGAGGACGTGCTGTGGTTGGTGGACGGCGTGCGCATCAACAACCGGCTCTATTCGGGAACGACTCCCCTCGACACCATCCCCGCGGCGGTGGCGGAGCGGGTCGAGGTCATGGAGGGCGGACAGGCGCTGTTCTACGGAACCCAGGCAGTGGCGGGCGCGATCAATATCGTCACCAAGGATTTTTCGGAGCGGCGCGACGCTCAATTAACCGTCGGCGCCGACAGCCTCAACGGCCGGCATGTGGATGGTTATGCGCGCGATTCGATCGGCGCCAACCATTTCGTCATCTATGGATCGTCCGACAACTCATCAGGCTATCGCGCCTTCCGGCCGCAGGACTACCAACCGAGCAACACGGATCGCGACCGCAGTTATGGCGTGAGCACGATCGGCGGGAAATACGCATATGATTTCAGCCCCGGCGCACGCTGGACGATTTTCTACCAGCACACCGACGCCAACCTCGATTTTGCGATGCCGTTTCGGGTCGCGCGCGATGTGAATTCCCGCAAGGAAGATCTGGCCACCATGAAGCTGGACTATGACGTCTCCGACAAAGTGTCCTTGTACGTCAAGGCCTACTACCACGAGTGGTCGACGCACTACGATACCTATTACACGGACCTTGCCAATCCCGCGACGCTCAATGTGCTTTACCAGGATGCTTTCTGGGGGTACCGCGACTATGGGGTCAACGCGCTGGCGAAATTCGCACCGAACCGGGGGTTCGAATACTACGCGGGCTACGACATGCAGCGCTACAACGGGCGCGACGAGGTGCTGGTCATCGAGCAGCAAACCGCGACCACCAACGCCATCTTCGGCCAGGTGCGTACCACGCATGATCTGTTCGAGAACGCCGCATTCGCACTGGGCGCGCGCTACAACAAACCCACCAGCGGGGAGCAGGCGGCCATCTGGAATGCCAGCGGCCAATACGACTTCTCGTCGGGATTGTTCGTGCGCGGCACGCTCGGTACGAATTTCCGACTGCCGGACGCCGAGGAACTCTATGCCAATGATCCCCTCGACGAACGCGGCAATCCCAATTTGAAACCCGAAACAAGCCGCAGCGCGAATCTCTCGCTGGGCGCCAAATCGAACGCGTTCGGCTACACATTTGCCTGGGAGCTGATCGGCTTCGCGCGCAACATCTCCGACCTGATCGACTATGCCTACTTCGACCCCGTGACGAATCAAGATGTCTTCGGCAACGTGCCCGGCACGGTGACCGTGCGGGGCGGCGAAGCGGTTCTGAGCGCCGCATTCAACGACGTCTGGTCGGCAGATTTCAGCTACACCTACAGCCATTCCCGGGAGTCGGGCAGCGACCGGCAGTTGTTGCGGGTGCCCGAAACCTTGATCAAGGCCGCTCTCGACTTTCATCCAACGACCCTGCCGGTGGGCGCGGGAATCAACGTGCGGTATACAGGAACCGACTATACCAATGTCGGCAGCGCGACCGTGAACTATGGAAACTTCGTCGTGGTCGATTTGCTGGGACGCTGCTTCCTGGATGAAGAGCGCCATCACCGCGTCACGGTGGATATCTACAACGTCTTCAACGAGCAATACGGTCGGCCCGCACAGGGCTGTGCCGACACGCCGGCCGATGGTCCGTACGATTGCAGTTTGCCCTACACCTACGTCAACAGGGGATTGCCGCGGATGCTTCGAGCCTCGTATACCTACAAGTTTTGACAGCCATGTTGCGCATTGCATCACTGGCGCACCGGTATCTCGGAATCGCGCTGGGTGTCTTGATGTTGATGTGGTGCCTGTCCGGCATCGTGCTGATGTATGTTCCCTACCCGACACTGAGCCACTCGCTGCGCCTGTCAGGGCTGGCGCCGATCGATTGGGGGACCTGCTGCATATTCCCGCAGGGAGACTTCCTGTTCGGCGGCAGGGGCGAATTTCAACTCGAAATGCTCGGACCGGATCCGGTCCTGCGGCTGCTGCGCGATGAGGAGAATGCCGCGGCGATTTCCGTCAATTTGCGCGACGGACACGCATTCGCCGGCATCACCCTGCAGCAGGCGGAAGCCGCCGCGGCGGCATTTGGCCGCGCCCAGGGTTTCGCCGGGCCGCCTGCCTACCAAGGCAGCGTAGAGCGCGATCAGTGGACGGTCGACGGCAGCTATCGCAGGGACAGTCCGCTGTTCAGATTTGCGTGGCTCGATCCGCGAAAACCGGTCCTCTATATTTCCAGCCATACCGGCGCCGCCGTGCAGCTGACCACCGGGAGGCAGCGATTCTGGAACTGGCTCGGCGCCATCCCGCACTGGATCTATTTCACTGCTCTGCGAGAACGCCCCCATCTGTGGACAGCGGTGGTCGTCTGGGCTGCCGCTCTCGGATCATTTCTGACACTCATGGGCGTGTATATCGGCTTTCTGCAGTACTCGCGCTCACGCCCGCGGCGGCAATGGTCGCCCTACCGGGGATTTCTCATCTGGCACCATGTGCCCGGCCTCGCCTTCGGCTTGCTGGCACTGTCGTGGGTGCTGAGCGGATTGGTGTCGATGAATCCGTGGGGATTTCTCGACGAGAGCGGTCCGCGGCCAGACCAGGCCCGGCTGCGCGGCGACCCAATGAGCGGGGCGCAGATGGAAAATGCGATTCTAAAATTGAAGGCGGGGCCCCCGGCACTGCCAATCGTCTCGGTGCGGTCGGCCACCCTCGGCGGCGCGTCCAAATTCCTCATTTGGGGGAATCAAGGGCAGGCGAATCGACTGGATGCATCGGGCGCACCCAGCCCGCTGACGCCCGCGGAACTGCTGTACATCGCCTCGACGCTCGGCGGCGGGCGCGGGGCTGCCGCCCTGCAGCGCCTGAGCGCGGCCGACGCCTATTATTTTCCGCATCACAACCCTGGGTTCACACTGCCGGTGTACCGCGTGATCGCCGATGATAGGGAGCGCACGCGCTATTACATCGATCCCGTCAGCGGCGCGCTGCTGGCGAAATTCGGTGCGAATTCCCGTGCATATCGCTGGCTGCATCAGGCCGCGCACCGTTGGGACTTCGTGCAACAGAGACCCCTATGGGACGCGCTGATGCTCTGTTTGCTCGCCGGCGTGACCTGGATTTGCGCCACGGGCGCGTACCTGGGGTTGCGCCGGTTGCTGCGAAGTCCCGTGTCCCGAGAGTAGTATGTCGCCGATCAATTCCTTCGAGCGAGTAACCGATGATTCTCTATGGCCATGCATTGAGTTCAGCCTCGTATCGGGTGCGGATTGCATTGGCTCTCAAAGGCCTGCATGTGACCTCCAAACTGTTGGATTTGCGCGCCGGCGAGCAGCACCTCGACGAGTATCTGCGAATCAACAGTCAGGGCTTCGTGCCGGCACTCAAGTTGGACGACGGCGCGGTGCTCACGCAATCGGTGGCCATCATCGAATATCTCGATGAAATGCACCCGGACCCGCCGCTGTTGCCGCAGGCGCCGCTGGCGCGCGCGCGAGTGCGGGCGCTGGCTCAGGCCATCACCTGCGACGTGCATCCGCTCAACAACCTGCGGGTGCTTCGATATCTCGAGCATGATTTGCATCATGACAAGGCGGTGCGCGATACCTGGTACCAGCACTGGGTGCAGGTGGGGTTCGAGGCCCTCGAACGTTGGCTCACGCGCGACGCGGCGACAGGGCGCTTCTGCCACGGCGATGCGCCGACGCTGGCGGATGTGTGCTTGGTGCCCCAGGTGGCCAACGCGCGCCGCTTCGCGGTCGATATGACAGCCTACCCGTGCATCGTGCGGATCGACGCCGCCTGCCGGGCGATGCTGGAATTTCAAGCAGCGGCACCGGAACGGCAGGTTTGAGCGGGTCGAGGCTCGAACCCGCCGTATGACGATCCCGCTGGAGAGCATCCCGAGCTTTACCGGGGCGGAGGCGTCAGCCGTCGCAGCCCGGGAATTTGGGGTCGGGGGTGCGGTTGCGGTGCTGCCGAGCGAGCGAGATCAGAATTTTCTGATCAGCGTCGAGGGCGGCGGCAGGTTCGTCCTGAAGATTGCCAATCTGCTCGACGCGCCGGAGTTGTTGGACTTTCAAAATTTGGCGATGCGGCATGTGGCGCTGGCGGCGCCGGAGTGCCGCGTGCCGCGGGTATTGCGCGCGCTCGATGGAGCGGAGATCGCGCGGGTCCGCAATGTCAGAACGCGCACCGAGCACTGCGTGCGGATGCTGACCTGGATCGACGGCGAGGTTCTGGCGAAAACTGCATCGCGGGGCGCGGCGTTGTTCGAGTCCATCGGCGCGGGATTGGCGAGAGTTGACGCGGCACTACGCGATTTTTCGCATCCGGCCATGCACCGCGTCCTGCAATGGGACCTGCGCCGGGCGGGAATGGCGCGGGAATATGTCCGGTTGCTGCCGGAAGCCCGGCGCGGCCATATAGAAGCCCTGTTCTCGCAGTGGGAAGGGATCGATTGGACGTCCTTGAGGCACAGCGTGATCCACGGCGACGCGAACGACTACAACGTGATCGTCGGCGCCGGCAGGATGGTGGGCCTGTTGGATTTCGGCGATATGTTGCATTCGGCCACGATCTGCGATCTCGCCATTGCCCTGGCCTACGCCATGCTCGGCGAGGATGAGCCTATGAAGGCTGCCTCCCAGGTGATTTGCGCCTATCAGGACCGATATCCGTTGAACATGGCGGAACAGCAGGCGCTGTTTCCGCTGGTGTTGTCGCGTTTGGCCATGAGCGTGTGCTACTCGGCCCACAACCGGGCGCGCAATCCGGGCGATCCCTATCAAGTGGTGAGCGAGGCGGCGGCGTGGATTCTGCTGGGCAAGCTCGAGGCCTGCTCGGCGCGCGACATGGATCGCTTGTGGGAGACAGGCCGGGAGACGGGCCGGGAGACAGACCACTAGTAGTGAGGCGGACGCTCGTGTTCCGGCGGCCGGGAGGCGTCGTCGGATGACGCGCCGCTCAGCCGCAGGGACATGGCCTTGAGCTTCGCGTCGAGCGCCTGAATTTCCCGGTGCTGCCGGAACACCACATCGCTCAATTCGGCGGCGGCTCGCTCCAGGAAGGCGATCTTGGTTTGGATCTGTTCCAAGGTCTCGTCGTTCATGGCTGGATTGTACGCTCGCGGCGGTCTCGACGTCCGCGGCCCCGTCCGCCATACTAGGCCCAACTCTGCTGCCGCCATGAGCGGCAAAGACGGAGGTGTCATCAGGGAAGATATGACAATAGACAGGGTAGGCATGCTGACACTCGACCGCA
>DATLVV010000464.1:0-5571 GCA_035577165.1 Steroidobacteraceae bacterium
CGGACTCCATGGGAGTGCTGTCGGACATAGAGGCCTTCGCCAACTTCATGCGCATGCTGGCTGCTCCGGTCCCGGCGCCCAGCACTCCCTCGACGGTGAACGGCCGCAATCAATTCGCCGACGTGGGCTGCGCCCTCTGCCACACACCGTCCTTCACCACCGGCCGCGCCGTCGCCAGCGGCTCCTCGACCAATCCGAGCCGCGCGTTGTCGAATCAGCCGGTCAATCTATTCTCCGATCTGCTGGTGCATCACATGGGCCAGGGCCTGGCCGACGGCATTACTCAGGGCGCGGCGGGACCGGATGAATTCCGCACAGCCCCGCTGTGGGGATTGGGCCAGCGGATCTTCTTCCTGCACGACGGCCGGGCGCGCGACTTGGTGGCGGCCATTGAGGCGCATAGCAGCGATGGCAGCGAGGCCAACGCAGTGGTTCAAAAATACAATGGCTTGCATCAGAGCGATCAGCAGGACCTGCTGAATTTCTTACGATCTCTGTGAGCGCCGCGGGCTGCGGGCGTCAGCAATTCCCCGGACGTCCGCAGCCTTCAGGCTAGGCACGCAGCCTTCAGGCTATTCGAGGCAGACGACGAGTTTTGCCGAGTGGGTGCGCCAGTTGATGGGAATCACGTAGGAACGGCTGTGCGGCGCCGTGACCTTGTCGGCCTCGTGCGCGATGACGGTGGGCACCGAGATGACGAAATTCTTGCCGAAATCGCGGCGCGCGTTGCCCGAAATCGTGTTCGCGACTTCGCCCACCAGGTCTTTGATGTTTTCGTCGCTGGTGTCGGTTTCCTGCATGCGCATCAACAGCACCGTGAGCATGCCGCGCGGCGCCGTGAAATACACGATGCCCTTGCGTGTGCCGGAGATGCCGATGACGCCGGTGTATTCGTAGGCCCCCGGGTTGCCGTCCGTCACGAGATACGGCGATCCAACCGTAGCCGACTGCTGCGCCGATATCTCGAAATAGTTCGTCGCCCCTTCGATGAACGTGCGGATCTCGGCTTCCTTGAGCATCAGGCCTCCGACAACAACTCTTCCAATGCGTCATTGAGCTGACGATCGGTGAATGGTTTGCACAGAAAGCCGTTGGCGCCTTTCTCAATGGCGTCTACTGCCGTTGCTTTGTCCGCCAGGGCGGACACCACCAAAATCAGTACCTTGGAGTTGATGGCCACCAATTCCTGCACGCACTCCACGCCGTCCATCTCCGGCATGGTCAGGTCCATGGTCACCACATCGGGTTTGGTGCGGCGAAACAGGTCCACCGCCTCGCGGCCGTTGCTGGCCGCACCGACCACCTCCAGACGGGCGATCTGCTGCGAACGCTCGATGCGGCGGCGAATGATGTTCGAGTCATCGACGATCATCAGTCGCAGTGAGGGCTTCGCGTCGACATCCGTGACCACTACGCAGCCTCCGTGTCATCCGCGCGTTTGACGGCGCGCGGCATGGTCATCGTCAGCCGTGTGAATTTTCCGGCGCTGGTGGCAACCGAGACCTTGCCGCCCATTTGATTGGTCAAATCGGCAATGAGATTCATGCCGACGCCCCGTCCCGCATCCTTGGTTGCGGTGTCGAGGGTGGAGAATCCAGCATGGAACATCAGCGAAAACACTTGTTTGGTATCCAGGGTTTGCGCCTTTTCCGGGGTGATGAACCCCTTCTTCAGCGCCGCTTCCTTGATGCGCTCGGTCGACAAGCCTTGACCGTCATCCTCGACGACGAGCTTGTAGCCGCTGTCATCCAGAGTCTGGAAGGTGAGGCGCACCAGGCCTTGTTGCGGCTTGCCGGCGCTCAGGCGCACGGCAGGCAGCTCGATGCCGTGCACGATGGCATTGCGCACGGCTTGCACGCCGATGTCCTTGACCGCGCGCCGGTAGTCCTCCGGAATCGCGTCGAAGCCGACGCACCTCACGGCGGCTTCCTTGTTGTTTTCGCGGGCGACGCGGGTCGCCAGTTGCTGCAGGGTGGCAGCGAGGCCGGCATCCGCATTGGCGCTCGGCGGCGGCGCCTTCGGCGGATCCTTTTCCTTCGGCTTCTCCTCCTGAAGAACGTGGGTGACGGTGTGCGCAACGTCTTGCGGCGCAATTTGCAGGCGCGACAGGCGCGACACCAGGTCGCTCACCGATTGCAGATGCGTGAGCAGGTCATCGAGCTTGATCACCAACGGCAGAAAATCGTTCCCCGACAGGCTGGGCTTGTCCCGCAACGCCTTCAAATCCTCCTCGAAGGCGTGCGCGCGCGATTCGATCGACGACATGCCGAGCGCGGCCGCCTCGCCCTTGACCGAATGCACTTGCCGGAACAGGGTATCGAGTTTCTTGCGGAACACGCCCTCCTCGCGGGTCGGCTCGCGCAGCACCGCGTTGATCATCTTCATCGCCGCATTCGAGTCGTTCAAGAACGAGCTCAACTGCGCGGGGTCGATGTGCAGAATGCCGAGCAGCGTGTCGACCTGGCCTTGGGCCTGGCTCTGCGAGGTCTGCAGTTCCCGGGCCAAATCCACCCGCGCGCTCACGTCGGAGACCGACACCAGCACCTGGGTCATTTCGCCGTCGACACGCACCCGGTGGAAATCGAACTGCAGATAGCGCGTGTCGAATTTACCGCTGCCGTTGTCGAGGTGCACTTCCACCTCACCCAGGGGATTGATGGTCTTGACCAGCTTCTCGTTGGTGCGCTCGGCCCAGAGGATTTTGACGAACTTCAGGGCGGTGGTCAGCGTCTTTTCCGACACAATGTTCTTCAGCAGGCTTTCGAAGGCAAGCCCGGCGAAGTCCTTGCGCTGGAACAGCGTTTCCAAGGCACCGGAATAGGCCGAACCGATGACGAGATTCTGGTCGAGCAGGAACAGTCCGTCTTTCACGGTGCGCAGAATGTCGGTGGTTTGCTGCCGCGCCAGGCGCAGGCTGCTTTCCTGCCGTTGCCGCGCGCTCAGCATGACGGTGACGAGGACCACCAGGGCGAGCGCGATGGCAAGCCCCGTCAGCATGACCATGCGCAACTCGGTCGCCGATCGCAAATTGGTCGCCTGCAGTTCGGCGGCGATGGCCGAGAATTCATTGTCGAGCAGCGGCAGCGTATGTCGGCTGGTGCGCAAGGCCGCGTTGACGTCGCGCTCCAGCGCACGGCCGCTCTCGTTGAGGTTGCTGCCGGTCGATTCGTTGTCCTGATACGGCACGCCGCGGTATTCCAGCACCGGACTCAACGCCACCTGTTCCCGGGCCCAGCTGTCGAGCAGCATGGCCGAGTGCTTGCCGGCAATCGGTGCACCGGTCGCGCCGGTGTCGGCCGTCAGGGCGAACCAGCTGACCGGGCGTGCCCGGGTCATCTCGTGCAGGGCGTTGTCGAGTTTGCCGCTCGAGCTGCGCAGCTCGTCGAGGGAGTCCTGGATGTAGCCGCGGGTGCCGAGTCGATCATGCATGGACTCGAGCGCAGCGCGGATCAGGGTCGGATGGCGCTGCTGTTCGCCGAGCAGCTTGAGTGCCGTGGAACTTTCCGCCACTTCGCTGGCGAGTTCGAGCCCCGGAACCAGCACGACGGCGACGAAGGCCATACCGAGAACGATTACCAGCACCAAGAGACCTGCCGGAGTCAGTAGCGGCCTGAGGATTCTGGTTACTCGAGAATTCATGAATTACTCACTCCCGTTGGGGCGGCACCGTCGACAGAGGTTCGAATGGGAGCGCTTACCGCGCCCAAGTCTTCTAAAAACAGGGTCGCCGTCGGGTAGCGTTCGTCGGGATCCTTGGCCATCAGGCGCTCGATGATCGGTTGATAGCGCAGCACATGCCGCGGCAGTCGCGGCACCGGCGCCGAACGATGGCCGGCGAATATTTCGCTCAAGTTGCTGCCGGTATACGGCAGGGTGCCGGTCAGCATCTCGTACAGCACGACCCCCAGGCTGTAGAGATCGCCTCGTCCGTCAGGGTCGCGGTTGGCGATTTGTTCCGGGCAGACATAGTAGGGGGTGCCCGTGCACAGATCCGATCTCGACAAGTCGCTTGCCTCGGTGTGCAGGCTCGCCGAGCCGAAGTCGATCAAGATCACCCGGTTGTCGTCCGTCAGCATCAAATTGGACGGCTTGAGGTCGCGATGCACCACGCGCGCCGTGTGCAGTACCTGCAGCGCCTCGCCGATCTGTCGGGCGTAGTTGAGCGCATCAGCCTCGCTCACCGGATTCTTCAGGCGGTCGCGCAGACTGCCGCATGGAAAGTATTCCAGTGCGAGAAAGGAGTAGTCGTCGGTGATGCCGAAATCCAGCACATCAGCAATCGAGCGATGATTCAGCGACGAGAGAATCTGGCATTCGCGGACGAAACGCTGGCGGTCGGCATCGGAGACGACGTGACGGCCCTTGAGCGTCTGCACCTTGAGCGCCACGGGCTGCGCCAATTCATGGTTGCGGGCCAGGTAAACCGCCGCGTTGGGCGATTCGGCAATGGTCTTCATCACGCTGTAGCCGGCGATTTTCGGCTGTTGCCGCGCATCGACGGGCGCCGCGACCGGGGCAGCGGCAGCGGCCGGAGGCGCCGGCTCCGCAATCGGCCGCATGACCTCGGTCAGCTCGCCGATTTTGACTGCGTGTATGGGCCAATAGTCATTGGCTCCCATTTTGATGGTGCGCGCGGCATTGCGCTCGTCGCCGCCTCGCGCAAACACGAAGATCGGCAGGCTCGGCGCCTGGCCGCGGGTGCGCGCCAATCGTACCAACGGATCCACGGCATCTTCGCGCGCGCCAAACTCGACGATGAGCAGGAGCGCAACGTAGCCGGTGAGCCGTTCCGGAGTCAGGGCATCGAAACTGGCGGCGTTGATGCAATCGGCATCGAGTTTCGGGAACGCCTTGCGCACCAACGAGGCCAATCTCAGGCGAAGTTCCAGATCATCGTGCACGACCAGGCAGCGGCCGGAGGCGCGCCTGCCGACGGGCAGGGTGGGTTCGAGTCGATCGGTGTGTTCGGAGGGTTTGTTCATTGGACGTGAGCTAATTCTGGAGTTTGAACGCGATGCGCAATTTGGTGTTCACGGCAATGGGCTTCCCGGCCTGCATCGTCGGCTTGTAGCGCAGTCGCGAGAGGGCCCGCGTTGCCTCGGTATCGAACATGCCTACAGGGTTTGAATTCAGCACTTTGACCTTGGTCACCTTGCCCTCGGCCGTGACCGTGTACGCAAGTTCGACCCACCCCTCGATGCTTTTGCGCAGCGCCAGCGCCGGGTAATCGAGTTCGATTTGCCGGGTCCGGGTCAAGGAAGCTTCCTGCACGTCCGGCGGGGCGCCCGCCTTCAGTTGTGCCAACCGCTCGTTGAGTGTGTTCAGGTCCGGCGTACTGCCGAGGGTACCCGCCATTTGCAGCAGCACTTCGGCACGTCCCGGTTGGCCCGTGTCGATCGCTGTGCGGGCTTGCTCGAGGATTTGTTGTTGCACGGCTGCCGATATCCGCGGCAACGAGCTGTTCTTCGGGTCCACCGTGCGCAACTGGGTGACATAAAAGAGCGCACAGTCGTTGTCAGGCTCGGTGAGTTTGCCCTGCGCGAGACGGGACTGCGCGAGGTCGAGATATTG